>NQJG01000205.1 GCA_002256465.1 Methylococcaceae bacterium NSP1-1
TGGTGTTCCTGGCGCAGCATTTGATACGGCGGCAAACCCGGTCAGTTATGTGGGTTTGCCAGTGCAACTGATCTCTTTGCTGAACACTCGCGCAAACGCAGAAGGTGCATTGAAATTTATTGATGAAGCTGCCCTGGATCCTTATGTATTTACTCGCGAATCTTTTTTGCAGTGGCGCAGTAATCTGGCCACAGATGGCAAATCCGAGTCTTCTTTAGAGCTTGATGATGCGTTGGGTGAAGATGGAGCAAATTCTTCAGGCAAAGGTGGTGATACATCAGCAGACAACAAAACAGCACCTGCCCTGCATGAAAATACCGGAACTAAATAATTTCGAATTTTTAGAGACGCGATATATCGCGTCTCTAAAAATGTAATAAAGAATGCACTTCGTAATCACTGAGCTTTCCCCTTCCCCCCAGAAAATCCAGCTCCACCACAAAAGCGCAAGCTTCGACTTTGGCACCCAGCTTTTCAACCAATTCACAGCTTGCCTTTGCTGTTCCACCTGTAGCCAGTAAATCATCAATCAGTAACACGCGATCATTCGCATTAAAGGCGTCAATATGCGCTTCCAGCGTGGCTGAGCCATACTCAAGATCATAAGCCACGCTTTGTACATCGTAGGGCAATTTTCCCGGTTTTCTCAGTGGTATAAAAGGAAGTCCTAATTCCCACGCTACCAATGAACCAAAAATAAAACCGCGAGCCTCCATACCCGCTATTGCGGTTATCTCCCTGCCCAAAAAAGGATGCAATAATTGATGCACGGCAAGTCTTAAAGTAGCAGGATCCTTTACCAGCGGCGTAATATCCTTAAAAATAATACCTGGCTTGGGGAAGTCTGGAATGTCACGGATTTTGTTTCTTAATCTGTCCATTGTTTGATTTAATAATGCGAAAAATTCACTTAGTCATATGGTTGAGAATGGATTTGCCGTCTGGAGGGATTATATTCACTCCTAAAAATACCGGGATAGTTGGCAACTTCTAAGCACAAAACGCCTCAGCCTGTGCAATAATCCCCTGCGCATCCAGCCCACACAAAGCCAGCAGTTCCTCACGCGTACCTTGCTCAACAAAGCTGTCAGGCAGGCCGATATTTAACACGGGCATGAGTATGCGTTGTGCTTGCAGGAAGTCATTTACCGCACTGCCTGCGCCACCGGAAATGACGTTTTCTTCCACGGTGACAAACACTTCATGACTTTTTGCCAGCTCCAGTATCAGTTGTTCATCGATCGGCTTGACAAAGCGCATATTGATTATGGTCGCGCCTAAATGCTTGCCCGCTGCCAAGGCCGGCGTCACCATGCTGCCCCAGGCTAAAATAGCAATGCGGCTGCCTTGATGTCGAATCTCGGCTTTGCCCAGTGGCAACGCGGTCATGGTTTTCTCTACAGCAACGCCGGGGCCTTTGCCGCGCGGATAACGCACGGAAGCCGGGCCTTCATGCAGATAGCCGGTAGTCAGCATTTGCCGGCATTCATTTTCATCGGCAGGCGCCATTATGAGCATGTTGGGAATGCAGCGCAGGTAACTGTAATCGAAACTGCCGGCATGGGTAGGGCCATCAGGACCCACCAACCCGGCACGATCCAATGCAAACAGGACATCCAGGTTTTGAATAGCGACATCATGAATCAACTGGTCGTAAGCCCGTTGCAAAAACGTTGAATATATGGCTACCACCGGTTTTGCGCCCTGGCAGGCTTGACCCGCGGCCAATGTTACCGCGTGCTGTTCGGCAATGGCGACATCAAAATAGCGTTTGGGATACTGTTCGGAAAACTTCACCAGACCGGAGCCTTCACGCATGGCCGGGGTAATGCCCAGCAGGCGTTCGTCCTGTGCCGCCATGTCGCACAACCAGTTACCAAATACTTCGGTGTAGGTCGGATGCGGTGACGGCGCTGACTTGGGTAATGAATCCTTGCTCGGATCAAACGCAGGCACGCCATGGTATGCCAGCGGGTCTTTCTCTGCAGGCGGGTAACCTTTACCTTTTTTGGTGACGATGTGCAAAAAGCGCGGGCCTGAGGTCGCTTTAAGATTTTCCAGCGTCGGCACCAGCATATCCAGGTCATGACCGTCAATCGGGCCAATATAATTAAATCCGAGTTCTTCAAATAAGGTACCCGGCACGATCATGCCTTTCATGTGCTCTTCAGTCCGGCGCGCCAATTCCCAAACGCTGGGCATTTTACTCAAGGCTTTCTTGCTTTCTTCGCGCATCGAAGAATAAAATTTGCTGGATAAAATCTTGGTCAGATAATTATTCATCGCCCCGACCGGCGGTGAAATCGACATGTCGTTATCGTTCAATATCACCATCATGGCTTCATAAGCCATACCGCCGGTAATACTGCCATCACCAATAATCGCGACCATCTGCTTGTCTTCACCTTTCAGTTCCGAGGCTATCGCCATTCCCAACGCCGCACTGATTGAGGTGCTGGAATGGCCGACGCCAAAGGCGTCGTATTCGCTCTCTGCCCGGCTAGGAAACGCCGATACGCCACCCCGGGTACGAATAGTAGTCATCCGCTCTTTGCGACCGGTCAGAATCTTGTGTGGATAGGCCTGATGCCCGACATCCCAAACCAACTGGTCGGACGGCGTATCAAACACATAATGCAAGGCTACGGTTAGCTCGACCGTACCTAATCCCGCCGAAAAATGCCCCCCGGAAATACTCACGGTATGCGTTAAATACTCGCGCAGCTCTTTCGCCAACGGTTTTAGCTGGGCTTTGTTGAGCTTGCGGACATCGGCGGGGCTGTTGATCTGGTTTAGCAGCGGATAATCAGGTAATGTGTTCATATTAATACAGGGGCTCGCGATAGAACATCAGTATGATGCCAATCTGAAACAGGGCGGCAACAGAAATAAAACCGGCAATATCCTTACCCGGTCTGTCCAGTTTTAATTCCAGCCAGCGGCCGCATGCCAGAATGAGAGAAAAAATACCCATTGTGGTGTGCCCAACCTGGATAAGAAATGCACTTTTAGCTTGAAAGCCCACATGTGAATGGGTGAGCAACATCAAACCACCGAAAGCCGCCAGCAGGGGAAACACGAAGGGTAGCTTGCTATCCGGGTTTTTGGTCATTCTGGCACTCAGTTCAATAATACCAAGAACAAACACTAGTAATGTGGCAATTCTATGTTGTAACACTTCACCGTTATTAAAAGTACTTTCCCAGAAACCTATCGGTCCCAATGGCCAGGTTTCAGCGTCACTACGGAAAAACAGGAAAATACCCAGAAAGACAAAGCCCAATGGCCAATACCGGGTTAACGGCAAGTATTTATCTAAAGCTGAAAACGAGGATGGTAAATGCTTTATATAGGAAAGCATGGCAAAGAAACTCATCACCGTCAGGAAAATACCGGCGATATTATGATTATAGTTTGACCATTCGGTTGCCGCTATTGAAGGCACTTGATCAATAATTGCAACGCGGCCGGCTTCCCCTGCTAACAGTGCAGTATGACTGGGAGAGCTGGTTTGGGGGATTTGCGGACTAAAGGTGTTTAACACTTCCTGCCAGGTTGCTGTCAGCGTAGGAATATCAATCGCCGGCGGTTGCGAAGCCAGGCTGGCAGCGGTAAATAATAAAGTAATTAAGACAAAAGTTTCCGCTTCAATGTAATAGGGGATGCGGTTGTTTAATGCATAATGATTGCCGGAAACACCGTATTCCTGCACTGCGCTTTTATTCAACCAGGCAAACCCTAAAGCAATAGCCAACAAGGTTATTTTTACCATTAATAAATTACCATAGCCCGTACCGATCAGGCCGTTCCAGGTATCGATGTATTGCAGAGCAATAGGCAGCCCCGAGATCAGAATTAGAGCAACCGAGGCTATGCCAAACTTGGAGAACCGGCTTAGCATTACAGGCCATAATTCAGCTGGAACCTGTTTACTTTGACGTAATAGCCAAAGATTAACCAATTGAAAAATGCCGCCGATCCAGGCGGCCGCGGCCAGTTGATGGACAACAGTCAGCGACATTAAAATTAACTGATTTTCAAAACGACCCGCCGCATGCACCAGCCATGCCCCGGAAATAATCATGGGCAAGGCCACAACGACGGCTGTTGTCCAGTGTGTCTTGGAAAATGGATTTTTACTCAGGTATTGATAACAATATCCCGCTAAAACGACTGTCAGTATCGTGCGAACAATGCCGCCAATGAATTGAGTCGTGTCGGCGAATTCAGGAAATGGCCAGCGCTCAAGTACGGCCGTCATCAACCAGATTTTAAGAATTATTTTAAACAGTTGCGCAGCAGCCAGTAAAAACCCACCTTTATAGATAAGAGTTATCGTTTTTTGCAGCAATACGGCATTGTATCCGTCCTGATTGTTCCATGGACGTAAAACAAAAAGACCCCAAAACAGACCGCCGATTGTTAATGAATAACAAATCAGATCAAACCCACCTATCAGGGAATCGAGAAAATCAGCTATACCCGCCATTGCGTGTCCTATTGAGATACTGAAAAATGAATAACGTCTTCAGTTAAATGACCGTCAGCAGCGAAGACTTTAAATCTGAGGGCATAATCACCTGCTTCCAGCGCTGGAATATGGACAATAATCTGCCCCTGCTTACTGCCGTTTTCCGCATGTAATAATTCATGTTTATCGCCTTTACGCACTAAAAAAATTTGCGATAGGCCCAACTCTATTTGGGAATTAAAAGTAAGCTCTACTTTATCTTGTTGGTTAGCATGAATGGGCGCAATTTTTAATGAATAATCCGTTACAACCGCGTGAGCTGAAACTATCGCTGTTTGACCCAAAGACAACAATAACAGGAGTAACCGAACCAGCTTTTTCATTGTCTCTACCTCAGTGACTTTTTTTGCTTTTTAATGCATGACTGGCCAGATTCTTACCTAAATCCCAAATAGAACCGGGTATTTGATGGGTATCCGCAATGGCTTTATCAAATGCATTAACAATATGGTCACGATCTTTTTGAGTCAGATTTAATGGTGGCAACAGTTTGACCACGTTCATGCCGTGCCCTGCAACCTGAGTCAGTATGTGATGTTCTTTAAATAAAGGTATGGTAATCATTTGACAGAACAATCCTTTATTGGCGGCTTCCAGCATTGCCCAGGCCGCTTTTAG
>NQJG01000326.1 GCA_002256465.1 Methylococcaceae bacterium NSP1-1
TGCCTAAACCCAAAGCATCAATCACTAATGGATATAGCGTGCCCAATAAAATACTGGAGGCGGTCACCACTAGCAAAACATTATTAAGCAATATCAGGGACTCTCTGGAAACCAGTTCAAAAGTTGCGCTGCTTTTGACATAAGGCGCTCTGATGGCATAGAGCAATAGCGAACCGCCCACTACAACTGCCAGGAAAATCAGGATAAACAGGCCTCGAGCGGGATCACTGGCAAATGCGTGTACTGAAGTTAATACGCCCGAACGCACCAGAAATGTACCTAACAGGCTTAAAGAAAAGGCAAAAATGGCCAGTAAAACTGTCCAGGTTTTAAACACGCCTCGTTTTTCAGTCGCCGCTAAAGAATGGATTAGCGCAGTACCCACCAACCAGGGCATAAACGACGCATTTTCTACCGGGTCCCAAAACCACCAGCCACCCCAGCCTAATTCGTAACCACCAACTACCCAAAGCAATACCCAGTGTTAAAAACATCCAGGCCATATTGGTCCAAGGTCTGGACCACCGCGCCCACGCAGCATCCAGACGGCCTTCAAGCAAGGCAGCAATGGCAAACGCAAATGCCACGGAAAACCCGACATAACCCATATAAAGCATGGGTGGATGTATCGCCAGACCGGGATCCTGCAACAAGGGATTCAAGTCACGTCCTTCCAAAGGCGCAGGAAACAGGCGTTCAAAAGGATTAGAGGTCAACAGTAAAAACAGGATAAAACCGATAGAAACCAGTCCCATTACGCCTAATACTCGCGCCACGGTCGCGTCAGGAATGCTTTTACTAAAGCGTGCCACTAAAGCCGTCCATACCGTCAACACCAAGCCCCATAATAATAATGAACCTTCATGCGCACCCCATACTCCTGAGATTAAATACAGCGTAGGTAAAGCGGTATTGGAATTAGTGGCAATGTATTTAACCGAAAAATCATGCGTCAAACAGCTATAGGTTAAACAACCGTATGCCAACGCCATAAACAACAATTGGGCAAATGCAGCGGGCCTGGCAACGGCTACCCAACCCGCTTGATTGCGAAACGCTCCGATAATAGGCAAGGTGCCTAATACCAACGCCATGCACAAGGCGAGAATCAGTGAAAAATGCCCTAGTTCCGGAATCATTCTATTGACCTTTCCCTGACATTGGCTGCTTTTTCAAACTCCCTTTCACTTCCGGCGGCATGTAGTTTTCATCATGCTTGGCCAGTACTTCCTTGCCCTTCCCTGAACAAATCCGGCAAAATGCCCGTGTATTCGACTGTCACCTCTTTGCTGAAATCAGTTAACTTAAAGCGCACCATCATCCCGTCACCGGGCCTTTCAACGCTGCCTTTAATGACCATACCGCCAAGGCGAAACAAGGTTTCTTTGGGTGCTTTACCTTCTACGACATCTGTTGTGGAAAAAAAATACATCAAATTATCATTAAATGACTTCAAAGCGAATCCCGTCGCTAAACCCGCACCGATTATCATCAAGGCAATAAGGATTAAACGCTGTTTTCTGGCTGGTTTCATAATTCCTTACCGTTTTTTCTTTAAAGCGTTGACAAAAAACTGTTTGCGTTGCACAACAGGGATAATAATATTGGCTAGCAGTACGATTAGAGTAAGGCCGTAAGAAGTCCAGACGTAAAACGCATAACCGCCCATGGCAAAAAATTCTTGCACCCTCATTGTTTAATCTCCCTTACCATATTTCTAACCCACTGAGAATTGCGCTCACGCTGGAGTAATTCGACACGTGTTCGCTGTATCAAGGCGATGAAATAATACACATTAAAGGATAAGGCCATTAACAACAAAGGTATTAGCATACTGACATGAATTGAAGGTTTGTCCATTTTGGTTACCGTAGGCCCCTGGTGCAGGGTATTCCACCACTCAACCGAATAATGAATAATCGGAATGTTAACCACGCCGACCAGAGCCAATATAGCGACGGCTTTAGACGCTACACGCTTATCATCAATCGCGCCATAAAGTCCGATAACCCCAAGATATAAAAACAACAAAATCAATTCGGACGTTAAGCGCGCATCCCAAACCCACCAGGTTCCCCACATGGGTTTTCCCCATAATGAACCGGTAAATAAAGCGACAAAAGTAAAACTGGCACCGATAGGGGCGCTACTGATGGCAACTATTTCAGCCAGTTTA
>NQJG01000206.1 GCA_002256465.1 Methylococcaceae bacterium NSP1-1
TGCCGAAGTCGATATTTGATTTAGTTGTCAGCAACCCGCCTTATATTGGCCCCGATGATGAACATTTACAGCAAGGTGATGTGCGCTTTGAACCCCAAAGCGCGTTGATCGCTGATAATCAAGGCTTGAGCGATATTCAAATTATCGCCGATAAAGCGCGTAGCTACTTAAAACCAGCGGGACATTTATTAATGGAACATGGCTATAATCAAGCCCCGCAAGTACAAGCCATTTTTAACGCGCTGGCTTATGATAAGGTACAATCCTATCGAGATTTATCGGGACAGCCCCGCGTTACTTATGGGCGAAAACCTTAACACTGACCTTACGCATTTATTATGAACTCACCAGAAATCCAGATCCCCCGCAAAATAACCAACCAGTTACTACATTTTGCGCAAATCTCACCCAACTTTGAGGTATGCGGACTTATTGGCAGTAAAAATGGTTTGCCGACCCATTGTTATCCCATAAAAAACTCCGCTAAAGACCCTCAACAACGTTTTCTCCTTGATGCCGGGCAACAAATCTCAGCCATGACTAAAATGCGAGAATTAGGAGAGGATCTTTTCGCCATCTATCATTCCCACCCGACTGCACCTGCTTTACCGTCATTTTATGATTTAGATGAAGCTGCTTATCCTGATGCGTTGTACCTGATTATTTCACTTAATACCAAAGGCATCCTGGAAATGCGCGGCTTTAAAATTCATCAGAAAACTGCAATGGAAGTACCACTCATAATGAATGATGATTAATCCTTGAACAAGCAGTTACATATACTCAAAACGGGCACAGATTGCGGCTTTTGTCGCCATCTCCCGCCGGGCCTTGTGAATCTTGACAATAAAGTTATACAGTTTGCGCCATTGGTCGAGTTTGACTGTTAACTCGGGATCATCGGCTGCGAATGCGCCGCTCGCTGTTGATGTGGGAATAGCCTCGCGCGCCAGTTTTCGTTCCAGAGGTACGTCGTCCGGAGATGCGAGGAAGATCTGGAATTGATGAATGAAGATTACCGTCTGCGATTATCGAATTATTAGTATTTTTATCTAAAACCATGACTTGATCTTGTTTTTTCGTGGAATATGTCATGTGATGGGTGATCGCAATCAGGCCGAAACCCGCCTGATTGTGCGCAAAATGTAAACAAACAAAATATCAACTTGAGTCTGACTATTCATCAGTTCCCATTAGAGACTTCCCTTGAATTGTGGCTATGATCCTTCTACTTCCGCCTTGATTGCGATGCTCACACAAGTAAATGCCTTGCCAGATACCCAGGTTAAGAGCGCCATTAGTAACAGGGACGGAAACACTGCAACCCAGGAGGCAATTTTTTATGTGGGCAGGCATGTCGTCATCGCCCTCATAGTCATGCCGATAGTAAGGGGCTTTTTCAGGCACAAACTCATTGAAATGACTTTCGAGATCCTGACGCACTGTCGGGTCGGCATTTTCATTAATCGTCAACGATGCCGAGGTATGCTTGATGAAAAGGTGCAACAACCCGCAATCTATTGATCTTAATTCCGGGATTGCCCTTAGTATTTCATCTGTGATTAGATGAAATCCTCTGGTTTTTGCTGATAATATAAATTCTTTTTGTACCCACATTAATGAAACCTGCTGTATTACTTTGAATAAGGAACGTGCATATCTTTTTTGAAAAATTTTTCGATTAATTGGGCAAGAATTAAAAAGGATTAGAGAGATAATTACAATTTCATTAAGAACCTAGTAAAATGTTGACAGTTATATTGTCAAAAAAACAATCCAAAGTATGTCATCCAACTGTTTATTAAAAACCAAGTAATTTACTCTTGAATTTAAAAACGAATATAATCGACTTAAATCGAAAAATCATCATGTTTATTGAGGTGTTAGCGTGGAGCTAAGCGGCGCACAAATCCTGGTTCAAAGTCTTATAGACGAGGGCGTAGAATATATTTTTGGCTATCCTGGCGGGGCAGTATTGCATTTATATGATGCTCTTTTCCAGCAAGATGAACTTAAACACATCCTGGTTCGGCATGAACAAGGTGCAACCCATGCGGCTGACGGTTATGCCCGCGCCACCGGAAAACCAGGTGTGGTATTGGTTACCTCAGGTCCAGGCGCTACCAATGCTGTAACCGGAATCGCTACAGCTTATATGGATTCAATTCCCATGGTTATCATTTCCGGCCAGGTATCATTACCAGTAATTGGTAGCGATGCCTTCCAGGAAGTCGATATGATTGGTATTACCCGGCCTTGTGTCAAGCATAACTATTTAGTCAAGGATGTGACCAAATTAGCTGAAACCATTAAAAAGGCATTTTATGTTGCCACAACAGGGCGTCCTGGCCCTGTGGTTGTTGATATACCTAAAGATATAACCGCCCCCCACATTAAAGTACCTTATAAATACCCAAAAAAAGTCTCTATACGCTCATATAATCCCGTAGTTACCGGACACAAGGGACAAATTAAAAAGGCTGTTGATCTATTACTGAGTGCACAAAAACCCATCATTTATTCAGGTGGCGGCGTGGTTTTAGGTGAAGCCAGTAAGGAATTGACCGAATTTACTCACGCACTGGGCTATCCTATTACCAGTACCTTGATGGGTTTGGGGGCCTATCCTGCGACTGACAAGCAATTTGTCGGCATGCTGGGCATGCACGGCACTTATGAGGCCAACATGGCGATGCACGAAAGCGATGTAATTATTGCTATCGGGGCTCGCTTTGATGATCGTGTCACGGGTAAGCTGGATTTATTTTGTCCTTACGCCAAGATCATTCATATTGATGTTGATCCTGCCTCTATTTCCAAAACTGTTAGGGTTGATATTCCTATTGTCGGCGACGTTAAACCGACATTGGAACAAATGCTTGAGTTGATCAAAGAAAACCCAAAGAAGCCCAACAAAA
>NQJG01000207.1 GCA_002256465.1 Methylococcaceae bacterium NSP1-1
TGATCCGTATCCGGAATAGATCAAACAGGTGCTGGATTTTTCGCCTCAATCTTATTGAACCTTGTCCCTACACAAAATTCTAGATCAACACCATATTATCCCGGTGTATCATTTCCGAATCATCCGCATAACCCAGAATTTTCTCAAATTCCGTACTGCTCTTCCCGGCTATTAATTGGGCATCTATCTTGCCATAATTGATCAATCCACGGGCAATCTCCAGGCCACTTTCATCCCTGCAAGAGACCAATTCTCCGCGCTCGAACTGACCTGAAACGGATTTAACACCGACAGCAAGCAGGCTTTTACCGTCACTCTTCAACACTTTAACCGCGCCTGCATCAAGAACCAGATGCCCTTTGACCTGTAACTGCCCGGCAAGCCAGCGTTTCCTTGCAACCAGGGGTTCAATATCCGGCAAGAAATATGTGCCCAGATCAACGCCAGACATTACCATATTAATGACATCAGCAACTGCACCTGCCGCAATGACCGTAGCTGCACCTGATCGAGCCGCCAAGCGCGCTGCACGCACTTTAGTGTACATCCCTCCCCGCCCCAGCCCGCTACGACTATCACCCGCCATTTTTTCCAGTCGATCATCGTTAACGCTAATTTCGGAAATTAATTGTGCATCAGGATACAAGCCGGGGTCACCTGTAAACAAGCCTTTTTGATCGGTCAAAATGATCAAAAGCTCAGCTTCAACCAGATTGGCAACCAGTGCCGCCAAGGTATCATTATCACCAAAGCGAATTTCTTCAGTGGCAACAGCATCATTTTCATTAATAACCGGCACTACGCCAAACTTCAGCAAGGTCAACAAGGTACTACGTGCATTCAAATATCGTTGCCGGTCAGACAAATCATCATGCGTCAGCAATACCTGCGCTGCATGCAGACCATGTTGCTGAAAATTATCATCAAAGACCCGCACCAAACCCATTTGACCCACTGACGCTGCTGCCTGCAACTCATGCAAGGTCTTTGGCCTTACTTTCAAGCCCAATCGGCTCATGCCCTCAGCCACTGAACCCGAGGAAACCAGCACAACATCAATTGACTGGTGTCTTAAACCAGCCATTTGCTTAACCCAGGCAGTGATGGCGGCTTTATCAAGGCCTCGCCCACCTTTAGTCAGTAAAGCGCTGCCTATCTTTACAACAACTCGCTTAACTTTTGCAAAATCATTCCTGCTCACTGTCTTTCCGCCGCTGTTCTTCCAAAAAGTTCATGATGGCAAACATTAACTCTCTTGTACCATCGCCATTAATTGCCGCGATTTTAAAAACAGGGGCGGTCCAGCCCAATTCATCAACAATCGCCTGACAATGTTCATCCACTTCATCATCGGGCAATCGATCAATTTTATTAAGAACCAGCCAACGCGGCTTATTGGCCAATTCATCACTCCATTTCTCAACTTCATGAATAATTTTTTTGGCCGCCTGGACGGGCGTATCCATGCTCTCGTAAGGCTTCACATCAATCAGATGCAACAATAATCCTGTTCGGGACAAATGCTTAAGAAACTGCAAGCCCAGTCCGGCTCCTTCCGCCGCACCTTCAATAACCCCTGGAATATCGGCAATTACAAAGCTGCGCAAATCATCAACGCTGACCACACCCAGATTTGGGTGCAAGGTTGTAAATGGGTAATCGGCAACTTTAGGTGTCGCTGATGATACTGCACGTATCAAGCTGGATTTACCTGCGTTAGGCATTCCCAACAAGCCGACATCGGCAATTAAAGTCAGCTCCAGAATAAGTACGCGATGCTCGCCCTCAGTACCTTTACTGGCTTTTTGCGGTGCTCTGTTAATACTGCTTTTGAAGCGGGTGTTGCCCAGACCATGAAACCCGCCTTTAGCAACCAGTAGAGTTTCGCCAATTTTAGTTAAATCACCAATAACCTCGCCAGTTTCCGCATCAGACACTTTTGTTCCGAGCGGCACCGGCACATAACAATCGTCGCCCTTTCTTCCCGTGCAATTGCGACTCATGCCATTTTGGCCTCGCTGAGCTCGATGCACAGCATGGTACCTAAAATCCACCAGGGTATTCACATTCTCCACTGCAATCAGATAGACACTGCCGCCATCGCCGCCATCGCCGCCATCCGGTCCACCCATGGGAATATATTTTTCACGCCGAAAGCCAATGGTGCCATTACCACCATCACCTGCCTCTACACGCACTTCCGCTTCGTCAACAAATCTCATAACTTACACGCCGCCACACTTAAAAACCAACCGATAAAAACAAAAAAAGCCCCACCATGAAGGGCGGAGCTTTTTTAAAGCTGCCGGATTACACTATGCTAACCCGACCTATATAACTGTTAACTATAATGCAGCTATAAGTTTTATGCAGCAACAATACTGATAAATTTACGGCTTTTAGGGCCTTTAACCTGAAAAACCACTTTACCGTCTGCGGTAGCAAACAAGGTATGATCTTTTCCGCAGCCTACGTTATCACCAGCATGAAATTGGGTTCCACGTTGACGAACAATAATGTTTCCCGCTGTTACCAGCTCTCCACCATAGCGCTTGACACCCAAACGTTTTGCATTAGAGTCGCGTCCGTTACGAGTACTACCACCAGCTTTCTTATGAGCCATCTGTAACTCCTATATCTTAAGCAGAAATACCAGTAATCTGGATTTCTGTGTAGTATTGACGATGCCCCATTTGTTTCATATGGTGCTTCCGTCTTCTGAATTTAATAATTTTGATTTTTTCATGTCTACCTTGAGACAGAACAGTCGCTGTAACCTTGCCGCCTTCAACAAAAGGCAGACCGACCTTCACAGCATCATCTGTTTGAATCATCAGCACTTTATCAAATTCAATGCTGTCGCCTGTGCCCAGCTCCAGTTTTTCTATTTTTAAGTAAGTACCTTCTTCAATTATATTTTTAAACCTAAGTATAGTCAACAACAATTTATTACTCCCCCTTACCCTTGTCCATTCGAGACATCACAAGAAAGCTATTGACATCAATATACTTTATTGAATAGCATGAACAGTTAGCTTTCTATTGGGTTATAATAACTTAAAATGAACTTGTGTTTTATAGTTTAACTATGAAAAATAACCAAAACTTTCACTCTTAGCACTAAATCAATGGTATCGCACTCACAATCACCCTCGAACACACCACTGGCATCCATTGATTTTGATTTAATCAAGAATTTAACCGCCACCGAAGCCAAAGCCGTCGATCAGCTTATTATTAACGAGTTAAGCTCCGATGTTATTCTCATCAACCAAATGGGGCACTATATTGTCGGTAACGGCGGTAAACGGTTGCGCCCCATGCTGCTGTTGCTTGCCGCAAAAGCGCTAGGGCAAGTAAACGAAAGTCACCTGATTCTTGCTGCTGTCATTGAATTTATACATACTGCAACACTCCTGCATGATGATGTTGTTGACGAGTCAGATCTTAGACGCGGCAAAGAATCTGCTAATGCAGTTTGGGGTAATGCTGCCAGCGTATTAGTTGGAGATTACCTGTATTCCAGTGCTTTTGAAATGATGGTACGTACTGGCAATATGAGGGTTATGGAAATCCTTTCAAAAACCACAACCGCCATTGCTGAAGGCGAGGTTCTGCAGCTGTTAAATTGCAACAACCCAGAAACGACAGAAGCAAAATATCTTGAAGTTATTGCCAGAAAAACAGCGATCCTATTCAGTGCCGCGACAAGATTGAGCGCCGTTATAGCCGGCGCATCTACTGAAACAGAAGAAAGCCTGGCACAGTACGGACAACACCTTGGTATTGCATTTCAACTGATTGATGATGCACTCGACTACAAAGCCAGCCAGGAAGACTTGGGCAAAAACCTGGGTGATGACCTTGCCGAAGGCAAACCGACCCTGCCCTTGATTTACGCCATTCAAAAAGGCAATGAAAGTGAAGCAAAAATAATTATTGATGCTATTAAAAATGGCAACCGGAATGCCTTTAATGAGGTTTACGCAATCGTGCAAAGCACCCAGGCCATTGCTTACACAGAACAACGTGCAGATGAAGAAGCTGAGAAAGCCATCAATGCACTGAGCGTATTGCCAGCTTCCGAATACAAGGAAGCGTTGACTTTATTGGCAAAATTTTCCGTACAGAGAAATTACTGAGGTAAAAATTCAGCATTCAGACTGGAATTTATCAATCAGGCCGGTAACTCGCTTGACTTTTTGCCTGACCGCACCTGCAAAAACAGTCTCATCAACAACCAGTTTTACTGTTTTTTTTGCCCTGGTAATGGCTGTATACAGTAAT
>NQJG01000208.1 GCA_002256465.1 Methylococcaceae bacterium NSP1-1
ATTAGATACGCTGGTTGAATTATGCCATTAAGGGATGAAAAGAAAATAATAGTTATAAACTTACTCTTGCTTAAAGCGGCAATTCTTCTTTTCTCTCTCAGCGCATTATTAAGCAGTTGCGCCGTATTGACTAAGCCTTATGATATCAAACAGGCAGTATTGATGCCGATGGCGCCCCCTGTCGGGCCTTCCAGACGTGTTGTGCAACAAATAACCGCCTTATGGCCGGATCGTAAAGAAACATTGTTATGTGTTTTGGAGCTGGATAAACAGCGTATTGCCATGGCGGGTTTAACAAACGATGGGGTTAGTTTGTTTAATCTGACTTATGACGGTAAAACGATAGTATTGGATAAAAGCCCGTTACTGCCGGATTCGGTAGTTCCGGAATTTATTATCACCGATTTGCAACTGGTCTATTGGCCGGTTAGCGTACTGCAAAAAAATCTGCACGCTTCTGCATGGCGGCTTGAGGTTGATACCAGCCATCGGCGATTATATTACCAGGGCAACAAGACGGCTGAAGTTAATTATCTATTACCTGATGCGACCTGGGCTAAATCGGTTGAGCTGATCAATTATCGCCATAACTACCGATTACAAATTAAAACAATAAGTTATGAATAAAACTATTTTAGTAACCGGCTCCAGTCGCGGAATAGGTAAAGCTATTGCTTTGTATCTGGCTAAACAGGGCTTTGATCTGGTAATCCACTGCCGCAGTCAACGCTCGCAAGCAGAGCAAGTCGCTCTGGAAATTGAACAACTCGGGCAGAAAGCCAGAATATTGCAGTTTGATATTGCCGACCGCGCGCAATGTGCTGCACAAATAAATCTGGACATTGAAACCCACGGAGCTTATTACGGTGTTGTTTGTAATGCCGGCATTACTGCTGACAACGCCTTCCCATCACTCACAGGTGAAGAATGGGATAGCGTGGTGCATACCAACCTTGATGGTTTTTATAATGTTTTACAGCCTGTGATTATGCCTATGGTCAGGCGGCGCAAGCCGGGACGCATTGTCACATTGTCTTCAGTTTCCGGTTTAATGGGCAATCGCGGACAAGTCAATTACAGCGCGGCCAAGGCGGGCATAATCGGCGCAACAAAAGCGCTTGCATTAGAGCTGGCAAAACGTGACATTACCGTTAATTGTGTTGCGCCGGGGCTTATCGATACGGAAATGGTCAGTGAGCTGCCACTCGATGAGATAAAAAAAATGATCCCGGCACGCAGAGTCGGTAATCCCAAAGAGGTTGCGGCAGCGGTAGCGTTCTTAATGTCTGAAGATGCCGGCTATATAACCCGGCAGGTGCTCTCTGTTAATGGGGGCCTATGTTAATGCAACAGGATTTTATTTTACAAAAATGGGCTGTCTGGCCGCCATTGCAGGCCGATGCAGAACAGGATTTAGCCAGACAGGGAGAATTGCTGGCAAGCGTGCCGAAAATGTTGAAACGCCGCTTGAGCCCATTGGCTAAAATCGTGTTCTGTGCCGCTAACCAGTGTATCGATGAGCACACGATAATACCGACGGTATTCAGTTCCGCCCACGGTGAGTTGGGCAAATCCTTCGCCATGATGGAAATGCTGGAAGCCGGGGAAGAGATTTCACCGACTGCATTCAGCTTATCGGTACACAATGCCATTGCCGGGCTGTTTTCCATTGCCTGGCAGAATAAACTGCAAAGTACTGTGGTTGCACCCGGCGAGGAAGGGTTAGCAGCGGCGTTTATTGAAGCACTAGGACTGCTGCAGGAAGGTGCTGAGCAAGTGCTGCTGGTGTTTTATGATGAACCGATGTTGGATTTTTATCCATTTGCACCGTTTAAATTGTCAGCAGATGAAAGCTGCGCATTGGCGTTGCGCATCGCTAAAAGCGGTGAGGGCCAGGCACTGAGAATGTCTTTATTGCCATTGACCGGAAATGATGGCGAGCAACCCGTGCAATTACCAGCCTTTATCCGGTTTTTGTCGGCTCCACAAGCCCAACTGACACTTAAAACACCGCAACACAGTTGGCGCTGGGAAAAAATGCTCAATCAGCATAGTTCCCGCGGCAAACTGCATGGTTAAAGAAAAGTTATGGCATAATAACTGTGCCAAAGGTCCTATTATCAATGCCGGATGTATCAGTAACGGCGATCCGGAAAAATGATCAATGACCGTTTACTGGATTTTTTTAGCCCACAAAGAGAACACTATGAGCAGTTTGGAGGATGATTTAAAACAATTGATTATTGACTCGCTGGATTTGGAGGATATCAGTGTTGAGGACATAGACAGCCAGGAAGCCTTGTTTAATGAAGGACTGGGACTGGATTCGATCGATGCCCTGGAATTGGGATTGGCGATCAGAAAAAAATATAATGTCCGTATTGATGCGGAAAAAGACGATGTGGTGAAAATTTTTGCCTCGGTCGCTGCGCTAGCTGAATTTATTGAATCTGAAAGGCACTGAGGACAGTATGAAAAATCGCGATGACATTCTGCAGTTGATCAGGGATATCATGCAGGAGATGTTTGAAATTGAAGCAGACGAGGTAACACTGGAAGCGAACCTTTACAAAGACCTCGATTTTGACAGTATTGATGCAGTCGACATGATTGTTAAACTGAAAGAAATGACCGGCAAAGCGCTTAAACCGGAAGATTTTAAAAACGCACGTACAATTAGCGATGTGGTAGAAGCCGTCTATAAACTGATTAATGAGTAATGCGCAGACTTGTTAACAGTGTAATCGGTGTATTCACGCTGTTATATCCCCTGGCCGTTCATTTTGCATTCATTATATCGCCCACCGAGGCTAATATACTTAACACGGGCACGGATTGCGGCTTTTGTCCCCCTCTCCTTTTGGGAGAGGTCTGGGGTGAGGGTTTTCAAAAAAGCGCAAATGGTGACC
>NQJG01000209.1 GCA_002256465.1 Methylococcaceae bacterium NSP1-1
GTTTTCCTGGCTGTCAGCGCCAAAAAATAAAATTGCGGGCGGCCCGATGAGATTAAATTTTGCTAACAGGGCTTTGTCGTCATCAGAATTTTTAGTGACATCCGCTTGCAATAGCACAAAACCGGTGAGAGCCTGTTTTACTTTAGGATCTGTAAAAGTATAAGCTTCCATTTCTTTACACGATATGCACCAGTCGGCATAAAAATCCAGCATGACCGGTTGATGATTGGCGCTTGCTTGCTGAATTCTGGTTTCCAGGGCCGATAATGAGGCCACTCTTTCAAAGACTATCCCCTTTCCTTGTTCAGCAGCTTGAGCATTGTTTAGGCTAAATCCCTGCAGGGGTTTTAAAGGATTATTGTTGCCCATGCTAAAGCCAATTAATAATAACAGTCCGTAGGCGAGCATCATTAAACCCACGCCTTTCCATAACTTACGCCAGCCTGAACTATTCTCAGGCAAGGGATCAATGGCATTTAAATAGATGGCGGGCAGGATAAGCAGCATCGCCCACAGCAGAATAATAATGGCGGGCGGCAAAATACGGCTCAGCATCCAGACTGCAACTGCCAGCATAATAACCCCAAATACGGCTTTGGTTGAATAAAGCCAGGTTCCGGCTTTTGGCAGCAGTTTACCGGCTGAAGCGCCCAATAAAAGCAGTGGAACCCCCATGCCCAATCCCATGGCAAACAAGGCGCTGCCCCCCAGCACAGCATTGCCGGTTTGGCCGATAAAGATCAGCGCACCTGCCAATGGTGCGGCGACACAAGGCCCTACAATCAGCGAAGATAATGCGCCCATGATTGCAGCTCCCCATAGAGAGCCATCCCGATGTTTAATGCTGGAGTTATGCAGCCTGGTTTTTAGCGAGTTGGGTAACTCAAGTTCATAAAAACCAAACATGGATAATGACAGCAACACAAAAATGGCGCTGAACAGGCCGATAATCCAGGGTTGCTGAAAAGTTGTTTGCAAATTATTGCCGAATAACGCAGCGAGTATGCCAAACACCGTGTAGGTGAGAGCTGAAGCGACGACGTAGCTGAGGGACAAGAGAAATGCCCTGGTGGTCGTAATGCGTTTGCCATGCCCCACAATTATGCCCGACAAAATCGGAATCATTGGAAAAATGCACGGAGTCATTGATAACAATAAGCCAAAACCAAAGAAACTTAGCAATGTCATCGCCAAACTATCATGCTGCAAGGATTGTACAATCTGATCTTGTTCGGAAAGCGCGGGCATTGGTTGGGTGCCGGCATTAGGTGTACTTTCTTGTATTGCAGGAAGTTCCAGATTGATTTGTTTAGTCATCGGCGGATAACAAACGCCACGATCCGCGCATCCCTGATATTTTGCCTGAAGAGTAATCGTTTGCGCAGTGCTGTTTGTGCGGATAATCGGCAGATCAAAGCCAAGTTCGTTGTAGAACGTCTCAACCTGACCAAAGGCCTCATCTTGTTTGGGTGTACCCCTGGGTATGGAATAATTTCCCAATTGGTTGCCGGCTGGATTAGTTAATTCAAGCTCGATTTTCTCCCGGTAAAGATAATAGCCTTTTGCAATTTCCCAGTTAACATGGAGCGTGCCGGCATCCTTAACTGTCGCAAAAAACTGGAAAGCTTGTTCAGGGGGCAATAATGCGTCTTCACTAGAATCAGGTTTTAAGTCAGAAAGACCATTTATCAGTTGCTCAAGCGGATTGGCGCTGGTAACAGGTGTGGCCACTGGCAGAGTGATGTCAAAGATTTTTTTCTGCGGCGGATAACAAATACCTTTGTCGGCACAGCCCTGATATTGCACTAGCAGTTGTATTGAAGAGGCTTTGTTTTCTGCCTCTAAAGAGACAGGTATTCGTAGATTGTTCCGATAAATAACAACGTCGCCAAAATTTTCATCATGTTTGGTTTCGCCCTCCGGAAAAATGGGTGTCACTGTGCGGATTTGTTCAGTTTTGGATTTGAACTGCATTTTATTGCTATAAAGGTAATAACCTTCGGCAATGTCCCAGGAAATTTCAAGCTGAGCGGAAGTTATAGCTTTTGCAGAAATTTTAAATGCCTGTTCTGGAGGCAATAGCTCGTTATCAGCCAGTGCAATAGTCGGCTGTCCAATCAGCAGCAAACAGAGAAAAATTATTTGTAAGAATGGCATGAATCAATCCAATGCAGATATTCGGGTGAACCGTTTTCAATAGGGACGGCAATTATTTCAGGAAGTTCGTAAGGATGGTGCTTTTTTATGGTTTTTTCAATTGCCTGATAACAGCTTTTATTGGCTTTAATCAGCAATAAATGTTCCTGGGTCAATTCTATTTGTTCGTGCCAGAGGTAAATAGAGGTAATACCCGGCAAAATGTTGACACAAGCGGCTAACTTGTCATTTACAAGTAGGTGGGCAATTTTTTCCGCGGTCTCTTTGTCAGGGCAAGTGCAAAGAATTATTTGATAATGAGTTGTCATTTTGTTGGCTAATAATATGCAGGTATGAATATTATCCTAGAAATTTAAGTCTATTGCCTTTATATTGTGAAGATGAGGTTAATGATGCTAGGAGCAAATAAGCAACAGGCACGTTCCTAGTATGTTTTTTAACCCTTTATAAATTAATAAGAGTGTATAGATGAAATTTTTTCAATTATTGTTACTGGTTATTTTGATTATTCCTTTTGCAGAAATTTATTTACTGCTGCAAGTGGGTAGTATAATCGGCGCTTTACCGACTATTTTTTTAGTGGTGTTTACAGCGGCGCTGGGCGCTTGGTTATTGAGGCAGCAAGGCTTTGCTACCTTTCGGCAGTTTCAAGAGAATCTCGCGCAAGGAGTAATACCCGCTTATGAAATGATTGAAGGCCCCATTATTCTGCTGGGCGGAATATTATTGTTAACACCA
>NQJG01000210.1 GCA_002256465.1 Methylococcaceae bacterium NSP1-1
GAAGTGTTTGGCGGCACAGGTAAAAACTTCCTGAACCCTGCTTTGACCGGACGGGCGTTTTTATACTTTGCTTACCCTGCATCCATGACGGGAGACTCTGTGTGGGTGGCGGTAGATGGCTTTACAAGGGCAACGCCATTGGGTTTGGCGGCAAATGGCGGCCTTGACGCTGTTTATGGAGCTAATTACAGTTGGATGCAATCGTTCTTCGGTTTTGAGCCCGGCTGCCTTGGCGAAACATCGACCCTGGCTATTTTAATTGGTGCGGCATTCCTGTTGTATACGCGCGTTGCATCCTACCGCATTATGGGTGGTGTGTTTATTGGTATGCTATTAACTTCCCTATTATTAAACATCATTGGCAGTGACACGAATCCAATGTTTGCTGTGCCATGGTACTGGCATTTGACCATGGGTGGCTTTGCCTTTGGCATGGTTTATATGGCTACTGACCCAGTGAGTGCGGCAATGACCGATACCGGCCGTTGGGTATTTGGAGGTTTGGTAGGGTTTATGACTGTTTTAATCAGAGTGGTTAATCCGGCGTTTCCAGAAGGTATTATGCTTGCCATTTTGTTTTCAAACATGTTTGCGCCGACGATTGATTACGTCGTCATTCAGGCCAATATCAGAAGAAGGATGAAACGTCATGCTTGATAAAAAAATGTCCTGTAAACACCTCGAAGGCATTTGTGCGGCGCTCGATAAAAATGAACACTATCAGAAATTCAAGGCTTATAGAGATAAGGTTCTTGCTTTAGGTAATGATAGTCTGGAAAAGACTATTGCCATTGCTGTTTCGCTCTGCCTGGTTTGTGCGGTTCTGGTTTCATTTGCGGCAGTTGCTTTAAAACCGTTACAAGTAAACAACAAAGAAGCGGACATGAAGAAGAATATTCTTGATGTTGCCGGTTTGCTGGAAGAAGGCGCTGATATAAATGCGGCATTTGCAGAAAAAATTGAAGCAAAAATCGTTGATCTGGAAACAGGCGACTATGTTGAAAATATCAATGCCAATGAATACGATCAACGTAAAGCAGCAAAAGATCCAGCTCAAAGTGTTGCAATCCCTAAGGAAAAAGATATTGCCCATATCAGGGTAAAAGCCAAATACGCCAAAGTCTTTTTGGTGAAAGAGGGTGGTGCTATCAAGTCCATTATTCTGCCTATGCACGGTTATGGATTATGGTCTACCTTGTATGGTTTTCTTTCTTTAGATCCTGATGGCCAAACCGTACAAAGTATCAATTTCTACGATCAGGCTGAAACTCCCGGACTGGGCGGTGAAGTTGTTAATCCTAACTGGCGTGCATTGTGGAAAGGCAAGAAAGTTTATGCTGAATCTGACCAGCCTGCTTTAGAGAAAGGTTTAATTACTGAAGCTGATATCGGCGAACCGGCATTGAGTTTAATCAAAGGCGTGGTGGATAACACCAAACCAGGCTCTCAATATCAGGTAGATGGTCTTGCCGGCGCGAGTTTGACCAGTAATGGTGTGACTAATCTGGTCAGATACTGGATGAGCAATGAAGGTTTTGCTCCGTATTTAAAAAAAGTAAGAACAGTTAAAGGGGTTAAGTCATGAGCGCAGTATTAAATGATGAAACAAAAAAGGTATTAACGACGCCGCTGGTCAATGACAATCCCATTACTTTGCAGGTTTTGGGGATTTGTTCGGCTTTGGCCGTTACGTCACAAATGTCAACATCGCTGATTATGGCGCTTGCCTTAACCTTGGTAACTGCGTTTTCGAGTGCGGCAATTAGTGCGATCAGAAACCATATTCCAAGCAGTATCCGGATTATTGTGCAAATGACCATTATTGCTTCATTAGTCATCGTGGTTGATCAAATATTAAAAGCCTTTGCATACGAAGTCAGTAAACAATTATCGGTATTCGTTGGTTTGATTATTACCAACTGTATCGTTATGGGACGTGCTGAAGGTTATGCGATGAAAAATCCGCCTTTGGAAAGTTTCATGGACGGTATCGGGAATGGTTTGGGTTATAGCTTGATATTAATCATCGTGGCTTTTTTCAGAGAGACTTTAGGTTCTGGTAAATTATTGGGCATCGAAGTCTTCAAACTAGCTAAAGATGGTGGCTGGTATGATCCTAATGGCTTGATGTTACTGCCGCCCAGCGCATTTTTCATTATCGGCTTGATTATCTGGGGTGTGCGTCAATGGAAACCCAATCAAGTTGAAAAGGTAGAGTTCAAGATTATGTCGATTGCTCATGGTGAAGGAGGGCATCACTAATGGAAGCTTATATTAGTTTATTTGTTAAGGCTGTCTTTATTGAAAACCTCGCACTTTCCTTCTTTTTGGGGATGTGTACTTTTATAGCCGTGTCGAAGAAGATCGCAACTGCTATGGGTTTGGGTGTTGCGGTTATGGTGGTGCAAGCCATTACTGTACCGGCCAACAATATTGTTTATCATGCCTTGTTAAAAGAAGATGCATTGTCCTGGATGGGCATAAAGGGCGTTGATTTAAGCTTTTTAGCGTTGTTAAGCTGCATCGGTATGATTGCAGCTTTGGTACAAATTCTTGAAATGATTCTGGATAAATTCTTTCCAGCGTTGTATCACGCTTTGGGCGTCTTTCTTCCTTTAATCACAGTAAACTGCGCGATTCTCGGTGGCAGTTTATTTATGATTGAACGCGACTACAATTTCGGGGAAAGTGTCACTTACGGTGTAGGCAGTGGTCTGGGCTGGGCATTGGCTATTACTGTTATGGCTGGTGTACGCGAAAAACTTAAATACAGTGATATCCCAGCCGGTTTGCAAGGCCTGGGTATTACATTTATTACTGCGGGTCTGATGTCGCTTGGCTTCATGGCTTTCTCTGGAATCCAACTTTAAGAAGGTAGAATTGGTCGCTGAAGGGGATATTGAGATCCTGATCAATGATGAAAAGAAAATTCATGTACCTGCGGGTTCAAAACTGTTAACAGCTTTAGCTGATAATGGTTTGTTTGTTTCATCAGCTTGCGGTGGCGGTGGCACTTGCGGGCAATGTAAAGTAAAAATACACTCAGGCGGCGGAGAAATTTTACCTACTGAGTTGAGCCATATCACCAAGCGTGAGGCTGCTGAAGGTGAACGTCTTTCTTGTCAGGTCTCAGTAAAACATAACATGAGCATAGAAGTCGAAGACGATGTGTTTGGTGTTAAAAAATGGGAATGTACTGTTAAATCAAACCATAACGTTGCCACTTTTATTAAAGAACTGGTGCTTGAATTGCCGGCAGGCGAGGAAATTAATTATCGGGCGGGCGGTTATATTCAAATTGAATGTCCTCCGCACGTTGCCAAATACAGCGATTTCGACGTTGAAGAAAGGTTCCGCGATGATTGGAATAAATTCAATTTATGGCGTTATGTTTCTGATGTAAAAGAACCGGCATTGCGTGCCTATTCGATGGCAAGTTATCCTGAAGAAAAAGAAATTATGCTGAACGTTCGTATCGCGACACCGCCTCCCGGTGCTCCCGATACCGTACCGCCAGGTATCATGTCTTCTTACATCTTTAACTTGAAGCCTGGCGATAAATGTATTATTTCCGGACCTTACGGTGAATTTTATGCCAAAGAGACTGATGCGGAAATGGTCTTTGTTGGTGGTGGTGCCGGTATGGCTCCTATGCGTTCACATATCTTTGACCAATTACGCAGGCTGAAGTCTAAACGTAAAATGACTTTCTGGTACGGCGCGCGTAGCAAACGCGAAATGTTCTATGTAGAAGATTTTGATATGCTAGCTAGGGAAAATGATAATTTTGAATGGCACGTTGCGTTATCCGATCCATTGCCGGATGATAACTGGGATGGTTATACCGGATTTATTCATAACGTTCTTTTTGAAGAATTCATTAAAAAACATCCTGCGCCAGAAGATTGTGAGTTCTACATGTGTGGACCTCCAATCATGAATACTTCAGTGATTAATATGTTGCTGGAAAATGGTGTAGAGCCGGAAAACATCATGCTGGATGATTTTGGCGGTTAAGTAATTTCGTTAAGCTCCTATCTCGAATTGTTTTATGTTCGAGATAGGACACTTAAAGATCGGTTAATCAGCCAATTTGACTTAGTTCTGCACTAAAATTCTCAATTGCCCTCATGACATCAGAAAGTATCCGGACTTTACTGGCATTTACGTTATGAAACGGGCTAATTTATTGATTTTCTGGTTAAGTCTTTTTTTCTCAAACACTGTTTTTGCTTTACGTTGTGGCAACTCATTAGTCGATATAGGTGATTATAAAACTGATGTCTACGAAAAATGCGGTGCTCCTGAGTCAATAGACAAACGCACAAAAATAATCGGTAACACATTTCATTTTCCCTATAGAACAATCGATACTGAAGAATACGAAGAAGTTAAGGTTGAAACCTGGATTTATAATTTTGGTTCCATGCGCTTTAAACAATATCTTCGTTTTGAAAATGATGTGCTAGTGGAAATAAAAACTTTGGGGCGAGGTCACTGATTATGATTATTGTTGCTACTGAAGAAAAGTTAATACAGTACTGATTGAACCAAATTGGTTATAATTATAAATTGGCCAATTAGCTATTTTTTATTATTAAAACTGCTAAAGGTATTGATGTATAAATTATGTCAACCTTTGCTGACTTTACGAGGTGATATCATGACTTATTTTTTAGTAACTTTTGTGGTTATGCTAATTGTTATTGCAATTATGGCCATAGGTGTTATTTTTGGCAGACGCGCCATTAAAGGCTCATGTGGTGGTGTGTTTGCGTAGAGAAATGTGACAAAAGAAAGAAAATGGAAGCAGAAGCTCATTTAACTCAGGGATGATTTGTAATACAGCAGACTGATTATAATAAACAACAACGAGGAATTTATCATGCTGGCAAAAATTACTGTAGCAGATTATATGGCTAAAAGGTTAGTCACACTAACTAAAGACACTAATGTGATCGATGCCATCAAGAAATTGCTGGATCATAAAATCACTAGCGCTCCGGTTATTGATTCAAAAGGTCACTTGGTCGGTATGTTTTCTGAAAAAGATGGTATCAAGGTCTTTTTAGAAAGTATCTATAATCAAGGCGTGAGCGGAAAAGTTGGCGAATACATGACTTCAGAAACTATTAGTGTCGATGCCAACTCAAGTATCGTAGATTTGGCTGAAAAATTTGAGACGTCTTCAGTAAGAAGTTTTCCGGTCTTTCAAGATGGCGAATTCGTAGGTGTTATTAGTCGAGTTGATGTTTTAAGAGCTTTAGTTGCCATTTAGTATGATGCTGGGCCGTAGTCATAATAAGCAAACGTTTTATTGGCATGACTACGAAACTTTCGGCATTGATCCTCAACGAGACCGGCCAGTACAATTTGCCGGACTCCGTACTGATGTCGATTTTAACATAATCGATGATCCTCTGGTTATTTATTGCAAACCATCGCCTGATTGCCTTCCTAATCCCGATTCCTGTCTAATTACCGGGATTACTCCGCAGATGGCTGAACAAAAAGGCGTTTGCGAAGCCGAGTTTATCGGTCAGATACATCAGCAATTTGCTCAGCCTAACACCTGTACCTTGGGTTATAACAATCTTCGTTTTGATGATGAGGTCACCCGTAACTGTTTGTACCGTAATTTTTATGATCCCTACGCACGTGAGTGGCAAAATAGCAATTCCCGTTGGGATATTATTGATGTCGTTAGAGCCGCGAGGGCATTACGGCCAGAAGGCATAAAATGGCCTGTCAATGAAGACGGTAAGCCAAGTTTAAGGCTCGATCAGTTAACGATAGCCAATGGTATTACTCATGTAGCTGCGCATGATGCGTTATCAGATGTTTATGCTACTATAGGCATAGCTAGATTAGTCAAACAAGCACAGCCGAAACTCTTCCAGTTTCTCTTGGAACATCGTGTTAAAGCGAAAGTCCTGGAGTTACTTCAGCTAGGCAGTTTTAAACCTGTAGTGCATATTTCCGGTAAATATGCCGCGATTAAAAACGGCCTTGCCATTGTATTGCCCGTTTGTAAACACCCAACCAATACTAATGGCATCATAGTTTATGATCTTTCTGTTGATCCTGAACCACTGTTGTCCTTATCAATAGAAGACATTCAACAACGGCTTTTTACAGCCACTGATAACTTGCCTGAAGGTGTAACGAGAATACCTTTAAAAACCGTGCATATTAACAAATGCCCTGTATTAGCTCCCGTGTCTGTGATCAAACCGGATGATGCACAAAGGTTGGCCATTGATTTGGCTTTGTGCGAGGTAAACATTGCCAAGATTAAAGCCGCAGCAGGATTGGCTGAAAAGTTAGCCGCCGTTTTTAGCGGACACAATTATTCCGAACAGGATTACGATCCGGATCTGGCCATTTATAGTGGCGGATTTTTTTCTGATGCGGATAAGCAGAAAATGGCAAAAATCAGAGTTACGTCTCCTGAACAGCTAGCAAAAACGAAATTCAATTTTACCGATCCCCGGCTTCCTGAAATGCTATTTAGATACAGGGCGCGTAATTATCCCGAAACGCTGAGTGCCGATGAGCGGGTGAGATGGAATGAGTTTTGTAAGAATCGGTTAACGGGTCGTCAAGCAGGAGCCGGTATTACACTTGATGACTATTTTGCTCGATTACAGGAGTTGCGAAGTAGCAAAAATAGTAATCCGGAAATTATTAATGCCCTGGATGCTTATGCGCTTGAGTTGTGTAAAGGTTGAGAATTACAAGTTAAGACGGATCAGTTTCATAGGATTGCACCGATAAGGTTAATATGATCAATATAAAGAGTGTCTTACGTAGAACACAGTGTACAAATATAAGAACTATAAAATGTAAATGGTCAAATTTGATCTGGCATTGAAACACGTCAGAACTATTTTCGACAACGAATTACTTCAATCGGCCAAATCCTGCCGGTCGCGACTGGCTGCTTTATGGTGATCAATATGGCAAAATAAAGTTCGGCAATGTGCCAACAGCCGACCTTCACAATCACCAAAAG
>NQJG01000031.1 GCA_002256465.1 Methylococcaceae bacterium NSP1-1
ACAACGACGATAGAGTTAACGGCAATAGATGATAGCGTCGCGCCGGAACCGCAAACGGTAAGCATCGAGCAATGGCTAGGCTTTTTCGCGATGGTGTTCGGGATCTTCATGGCGATCCTGGACATCCAGATCGTCGCCAGTTCGCTGGCACAGATTCAGGCCGGGCTTTCGGCGACCCTGGATGAAATCACCTGGGTGCAGACGGCTTACCTGGTGGCGGAAGTGGTGATCATCCCGCTATCCGGCTGGCTGGCCCGGGCTTTTTCCACCCGTATCTTGTTCGTACTGTCATGCGGCGGCTTTACTTTAATGAGCTTGTGCTGTGTGTTCGCCTGGAATCTTCAGTCCATGGTGGTGTTCCGCGCCTTTCAGGGCTTGTTCGGAGGGGCGATGATACCGACCGTGTTTGCGGTAATCTACACCTTGTTTCCGCGCCGTCTGCAACCGGCGATGGTGATAGTGGTCGGCATGGTGGTGATGATTGCACCTACCGCAGGGCCGGTGCTGGGCGGCTATCTGACTGAAGTCCTGTCCTGGAAGGCGCTGTTTCTGATCAATATCGTGCCTGGCGTGCTGGTGTGTTTGGCTACCTGGCGGTACGTCAGGATCGATGAACCGGAGTGGGAGCTTTTGCAAAAAATCGATTTTCCCGGCATCGTTTACATTGTACTCTTCCTCGGCAGCATGCAATTCGTGTTGGAAGAGGGCGTGCGCGAACAATGGTTCGAAAGCCGGGAGATCGTGTTTTTCAGCCTGATTGCATCGCTATCGGGCGTCGCGCTATTCCATCGCGAACTGACCATAGAACATCCCATCATCGATCTCTGGGCATTCCGCAATCGCAATTTTGCGGTCGGCTGTACATTCAGTTTCATCCTCGGCATCGGTATGTTTACGCTGATGTTTTTGATGCCGGTCTATCTGGCCAGCGTTAAGGGTTTGAACAGCTTGCAGATCGGCCAGTACATCATGGTCACCGGCCTGTTTCAGTTATTGTCCGCGTTTGTCGCAGGCCCCTTGGCGAAACGCATCGATTCCCGGCTGATGCTGGCGCTGGGATTATCCGGCTTTGCGCTGGGTAGCTGGATGAACGGCAATCTCACTCAAGAGTCCGGCTACTGGGAATTCTTCTGGCCGCAGGCGATTCGGGGCTTTTCCTTGATGTATTGTTTCCTGCCCATCAATTCCCTTGCACTGGGCACCTTGCCGCCGGAGGAAGTAAAAAATGCCAGCGGGCTGTATCACCTGATGCGCAACCTGGGCGGTGCGATCGGTCTGGCGGTCGCCAACACGTTGATGATACAACTTAATAAGCACCATTACGCCGTATTGCGCGAATCAGTGACGCCCGGCTCTCCGCAGGTACAAGCTTTTTTGGGCGGATTACAAGAACGAATGGCGGGCTCGGCGTTGCCGGATGTAGAGTCTGCCGCACTGAAACAGCTTTATGTCCTGGTG
Organism: Methylococcaceae bacterium NSP1-1; assembly: GCA_002256465.1. Lineage (GTDB taxonomy): Bacteria > Pseudomonadota > Gammaproteobacteria > Methylococcales > Methylomonadaceae > Methylobacter_C. Next base: position 1,459 of record NQJG01000031.1, read on the forward strand.
ATGCGCGAAGCTGAAGTCCTTACTCTCAACACCCTGTTTCACGGTCTGAGCCTGATTTTCCTGTTGTCGCTGTTGTTGATGCCCTGGGTCAGCAAAGTATCAGCAGCATCCGGTGATGAGCCTGTTGGTGGACATTGAACTATCACCAATGGGTTAATACAACTGCTCATGGTCGGTCGTAGCATTAGAATCATACTGAAATATTCACCCCAAATCTTTTAAGATTCTTAAATTTATACTTTTTAAAAATATTGCTGGTTTTATCGATGACCACCGTGAACGCCTCCTCCAAACCCGCCCCCATGCCACCCGCCGCGGCCATGATAGCCCCCACTATAACCGCCTCGATAACCACCATAATGCCCGCCATAAGCCGGTTAACCGCCACCATGACGCCATCCATAAGCAGGATAGCGGCCATGATAACCTCCTCCGTAACCAAAGCTAAACCCGAAGGACGGATAATAACCGTAGCCATAACGCATATAATTCCCGTAATAGTAGGGATATTGGTAATAGTTATATCCTCTATAGGGAGCATAATAATTACCCGCATAGGGATAATAAGGCGCACACGAGACCATCAAAAGGAGCAACACTATTAAAAATGATTTTTTCATAATTTATGACCTGCACGCCAGAGAGCTTACGTCTGCCAATTGCAATCGATCATTTTGAAATACCTGTAAGATTAAGCTATTTCGCTTAGTCCCCATTCCTTTTAATTGACTTGATGCTCCACCTACGAATATATGAACCATCCAGGCGTTACAGTTGGTTATCTGAATTTTGATTTCTCTTTCTGATTTGAAACCTTTTAAAATTTACAAACCCCCGATGATGGCGATCCCTATACGGCTGTTGCTTCGCTTGATTTTGCAATAAAGCTAACTGCGCTTTCAAAACTTCGACGAATGGGTTGCCCACTCCAAACTTTTTTTCCAGCCTTGGAATGTCTTCCCTCAGCAAGTCTATTTCTGAAACCATTGATCTTCTCCTCATATTGATTATTTAATAAAACCCATTTGCATTCGTCTTATAGGACAATATCTATCGAAATTAAATCCAATTTTCCGCTACAAAATTCATGTTTGATTCTGAGGCAAGATTTTAAAGGCGACTCATTAGAACATTACTCTGAGCCACGCATGATTAATCCGGTGGTTTCTTGAGGATATTTGGGTTTATTGCGCAGCTTGCGGGTGCGTAGCAATCCAATCACGAACGAGCTTTTGCCCTTCTTCGATTTGCGATGGAGTCAACTTTTTAGCCAGGCTATCCAGCATCTTTAGTGCCTTCTCTACCCCTTGTGCCGCGGCTAGGTTTGTCCACATATAGGCTTGAACATGGTCCTGCGGCACGCCAGTTCCATGAAAGTACATCGAGCCGAGGTTGAATTGCGCCATCGCTTCGCCCTGATCAGCGGCCTTACGAAACCAAAACGCGGCTTGTTTATCATCTTGCACCACGCCCTTGCCACTAACATACAATACCCCGAGATTGTTTTGCGCTTCTGCATTGCCCTGTTCGGCGGCTTTGCGATACCACGCGACGGCTTGTTTATCATCTTGCACCACGCCCTCGCCCTCGATATACATTGAGCCGAGATTGTTTTGTGCCGTTGGCAATCCTTGTTCGGCGGCCTTGCGATACCAAAATGCAGCTTGTTTATCATCTTGCGCCACGCCTTCACCATTGGCATACATTGCTGCGAGATTGTTTTGGGCAATTGCGTCGCTCTGTTCGGCGGCCTTGCGATACCAAAATACAGCTTTTTCATCATCTTGCGCAACGCCTTCGCCCCTGTTATACATTACGCCAAGATTGTATTGTGCCAGTGCCAAGCCCTGCTCAGCGGCCTTGAGAAACCACGCAACCGCTTGATTGGGGTCCTTCACCACGTCACCTTGGCCCTCGTTATACATCAATCCGAGGATAAGCTGTGCCTCTGCATAGCCCTGTTCAGCGGCCTTGCGAAACCAAAACGCGGCTTGTTTATCATCTTGCGCCACACCCTTGCCATTGGCATACATCACACCGAGACTGTTTTGCGCCTCTGCATCACCCTGTTCAGCCTTTATGCGTATTTGCTGCTCCACACTTTCATCAGAGTTTTGCATTGGCTCAGCATTTGAGTGACTGACAAACAATCCAGTGAATAATAGTGCAGAGAGAACCACAACCGATAAAAAATCACGCATACTTACGACAATAAATCATTCGTTTAAAATTAAGGATTTAATAATAGTCATCCTGTAAAATACCCTTAACATAAGGGTAAAACAGTTGAGTGCAGCCTTCCAGTTTTGTAACGGCATCGTCCATTTTAAGCCCCGGCTTTGAAGGAGACGATTTAATTTTTTGAATTACAACAATAACCAAAAACACCATTTCCATGGATTTATTACTCAAATATCTAGCGCTTTGTTTTTTTATCAATAACCCAGCTGATTTGATTCCACCAAAATCTTTCATGTGGAAAAACGTCATTTTTTACCTGGTTTCCGGGATGATCGTTGAGGGTTTAATCTCTGATCCTGCCGATGGTGCCTTGGAGGTCATTTTACGAACCATCATGGCATTTTCGACTGTTGGCGTAATATTGATCATCCAGAAAAAATGGCATTATTACAATCAATTGTATACAGCAATCTTCGTCTGCGAAAATTTTATCATGACCTTGGCGACAGCAACCGAAGGTTTATATCACTTGATGATAATGGAACATGTCGAAAAGGCAGAAGAAATTTCGATTGGCTTGGGAATATTTTTGGTCTTCTGGTATATCGCGATTATCAGCTACATTTTCCGGCAACTATTAGAGTTTAAAATGAGTGGCAGCATCATCATGGCATTTAGCTATTTCGTTTTAACCTACGGCATTCCGATGTTGTTTATGGATATATAAATCTACTGTATTAGGAGGTCGTGCAATATAATATCAACACGTAACCAATACGGCATTACAGAATGAAGATATAACTAACCTGGTCTTGAGGTATGGTGGTTATAAGATTGCTGAGCAAATAACTTGTTTGCCAGTAAAACGAAAAACTGAAAAAAAGCAGTGCCGGCTATCGCAAAAAGAGAGGTTAGTAAAATCATTATCTTTATAATTTTCATGTTCAGTTCCCAAAGATTTGTTTATTGTGTATGCAAATAATCCTCTCGTTAAATAAACAAAACAAGCACTTTAATGAGTAGGACAAATACAGTTTTAGGTGCTTTGTCCGGTGCCATCATAGCCTGTTGCAAGCCTGCAACAATCTATTCCGGATCAATCTTGGGAGTTAGAGATGAGTTTGCTATGAGTATTTTGTGTCGTTAAACGAACAGTCAAATTTTGGCAGCTTTCTATGTTTTTTGTATAAAAACAACATAAAAATAAGTGGTTATCCAGTTATAAATTAATATTTAAATGCAACAATAATGCTGACAATCACCGCAATGATTGCCGAATATATTAGATCAGTTCTATCGCAAATATTTAAAGACCGTAGATCCGGTTATTTACGACAGAACTCTTTCAATTTATTCGCCTGGTTTTTTTAGCATCTTGCGCACATCACCCAAATGCATTTCCTCTTGTGCGATCATGCGCCGGGCATATTCTTCAAGCAGAACATTGCGGCCGTTCACCAGATCAAGCAAGTGAGTGTATTCGGCTAAAGCCTGCGTTTCATGCTCCAGAGATTCCCGCAGAATATCGCCAATATCGTGGCGATGTGTTTCCAACAAAGAGCCGATCCCCAAGGATGGATGACCATTTAAATGGGTAATCAATTCGCCTGCTTCGTTGGCATGGGCCAAAGACTCAGTCGCTTGACTGCGCATCCAGGAAACAATCGGAATACGGTTGTAACCAAAAACCATCAATGCATAATGGGTATAACGAACAACACCTGCTAACTCCGCCTCCAGAATTTTATTGAGTACGGTAACCACTGCATCAGTATCGATTTGGGTATTTGTCATGAGAGTCTCCTAAATCAGAATGAATAAAGCTTGACTATAAAGGTTTTTTCTGAAGTGCACGAATAAAGCCGTTATTCCAAGCGCTATTACTTTTTATTGAAATACAAATAATCGCCATATTTTCCTTTCAGGGTCATATTTTTGTCGTCTTTTTCCACTACTGTAAACAGATCAAATCTGCTGCTGCCAATAATCGCAACTTTTAATTTACCGTCTTCTACTTCGTAGGCTACTGGTGGTTGGTCGTAATAGGTTCCTTCGCGAGGAATATGTAAGATCGTTACTTTGCCATCTTTAAATACCCAGGTATCTTCCCGATCGATAGCTTGTTTATCGTTTAAAGAATTTTTGGTGTATTGCAGCTTCCAGGTACCTTGTACTTCTTCTTTAGATTGCAATGTAACATCTGCACAAACAGCGCTTCCAAATAAGGACAAACCCAATAAAACTGCCGCTAGATTTATTTTTTTCATTATCATTTTCCTATATTAATATTCAGTAATAAACAAAACATTCTACGCACACGTGGGGGAGAACTAAAGCATTATTAATTTATGACTTTTTAAATTTTATAACCTTGTTCAAAGGACTCAGATTAATTTCATCAATCACAATCTGCGCCCGTGTACCCAGTACATATGATACCGCTGCCGCGACATTTTCCGGTAAAATAAAATTGCTTTCATGGTCACCCGGCTCAAAAGTCAAATGTTCAAAAAATGCCGTTTTCACCATACCGGGATTAATTAAACAAACCCGCACGTTACTGTTACCACACTCTTCGCGTAGTGCCTGGGTAAATCCGCGTATGGCAAACTTGCTGGCACAATAAATTGCTCCTTTGCGACTGCCTTTCAATGCCGCCTCGGAACCGATAAAGATTAAATCACTGTTTGCTTTGCGTTTTAAAGCCGGAAGTAAAGCCTTGGTCAAAAAAACCTGACTGGTAAAATTTATCGTCATCAAAGCCTCGATTTGTGGATAGGAAAACTCCTCCACTGAGCCAAACTGGCCTATCCCTGCCGAAAAAACCACGGCATCGATTTCGGGGAACATTTGCTGCAATTGACGGATTTTTTGCGGCAACTCACTTAACCGGCTTAAATCCAGCTCGACAGAACTAAAGTTCTCCATTCGTCGGGTAAACTTCCGGCAATCGCGCGATACACCAATAACAGTATGTCCCTGCTGCAATAAGTTTTGGGCAACTGCCCGTCCTATCCCTGAACTGGCTCCAGTCACCAGTACGGTGCGTTTTACAATGTGCATGGGAAAAATTTATTTTCAGGAATATAGTTCAATAATTGTTCAGCACAATAATCCATCATTTCCTGTTCCAGTTCCTGTCTGTAGGAAATCATCCCGTGCTGATTAGCTAACGGACTGGCAAACAATTTTTCATCAGGATAAAGTTTTTGCACTTTTTTAAAAAACTTCTCCGGCAATCTGAATGCCCCAAGACTGACTGAATGCAATTTATCCCTATTAATTATCGAAAATACCTGTTCAAATAATTGCCGGTACTGCTCTTGGTAGCCTGTCTGATAAATCATCGGATCAAAACGCAGGCCAATCTGCCAGCCCTGTGCCTGTAATTTACATAACGCATCAAGACGACGCTGCACTGAGGGCGCTTTAGCCTCAACTTTTGTAGCTATTTCATCAGGGTTCAGACTGAAGGCTACAACACAGCGGGGAAAAGGTTCGTGATTTAACAAACTTCTAACCTGGGTACTTTTGGTTCTTAATTCCAGCCAGGCATTGGGAATTTTCTCAAAAAAAGGTAAAAATTGTTCGGCAAATCCGGTTACCGGCTCCAAAGCCAGACTGTCACAATCATAGCCGGAGAAAAAATGAACCGCCTCAGCAGGCGTATCGGCACACAGTTGTCTGATTTCATCCTGAAAATCTTCATAATTGACAAACAGCACATAATTGGCTGATTGATACATGCCTTGTAAAAAACAGTACCTGCAATCGTACAAACAATTGAGCATGTGCGAAAAATAATAATTTCTTTTTGCTCCAATGCCATAGCCAGAGGGTGCGACCATTGCAAAATGTTTATATTTTTCCGCTAGTATCAAGGCCGGTTTTTGTTTTTGCAATCGAAAATTTTGTGCTTTGGGATTGAAAACTTCGCCATATCGGCCACAGGTAATTTTTCTGGCTTGTGGAAAACGTGTAACAATCTCGATAACACGCGG
>NQJG01000032.1 GCA_002256465.1 Methylococcaceae bacterium NSP1-1
GGAAACAAAATTTTGCGACACGTCAATTTGGATTTTATTTATCGGTAATCATGATTCAAATCTGAGATTGCAGATAATTTTGGAGCCCTATCCGTTCGATCATACCCAGTTGCTGCTCCAGCCAGTGGGTGTGATCATCCTCGGTGTCTTTCAGCAGCGCTTGCAAAATCTCGCGGGTCTGATAATCCTGCACCGATTCGCAAAACGCCATCACCTTGCGTAAATGCGCCACCACCTGAAGCTCCAGCGCCAGATCATTTTTCAGCATTTCTTCCACCGTGCTTCCGACATGCAAGGGATCGCGCTTGGATAAATCGGGCGTACCTTCCAGAAACAGGATGCGCTTGATCAAGGCATCGGCATGATTGGTTTCATCCTGCACTTCATGGGAGATACGCTCGTACAATTTGCCAAATCCCCAGTTTTCATACATTCGGGAATGAATAAAATACTGATCAATGGCGCTGAGTTCGCCGGCCAGTAAGGTATTCAAATGCGCGATAACTTGGTCATTGCCTTTCATAGCTATTACTCCGGTAAAATAATCAGGTTGAGTTCAAGCCACCTTTGACAGCGTGAAACTTGACACTTATCTTTCGGTTCAATAATTCCGCAGACCGGGACTAACCATGGGCAATGGTTTTATCGGTAAACAGATAATCTTTCAATTCGTGGTCAAAACGTGGATCTTGGCGCCGAATCCATTCGAGGATCATTGCCGCATGCTCCTTTTCTTCATCGCGGTTATGCGCCAGAATGGCCCTTAACTCAGGGTTCTTGCACGCATTAACGCGCTGGTTGTAAAAATCCACTGCTTCGAGTTCTTCTCTGAGTGAGACTATCGCTCGGTGCATGTCTCGAGTTTCATCACTCAGATCATGAACGGGTTCTTGATAACTATCGCCTGCCATCGTATTTCCTCCATTGGATAGGTCTGTTTAAGTATCTGCTGTTCTTCAATGCTTGCCGGGCTCCATTTTAACACCGCAAAGTTCGTAAGTAATGTAAAAGCGCATGAATAAAGCGTTATACTCTATAGCAAATTTAATATGCCTTAACATTATATTGACTGCGGGCGCAGGCGACAGCAACAATGCCATCAGCCAGCGCCTTAACTTGTGTGAAGATACGGCGGGTTTTTGGCGGAAACGTTGGGTGAATTACTTTGGGAGGTAAAATCATGGCTCAGCTTAAAAAATTCAAGCCTTACAGATCTTAAGCATTTGTTCAACTACGGTTTTTAGGTTGAATCAATTGGTAAAGTGGGTTTGCAAACTAATCAGGGTAAAAATGCACTCTGTTCTTGTGGTAGCGGCAAGAAATATAAACACTGTTGCGGGGCAGGATGTGATGCTGTGTTGTTCGCATGATCCCTGAAACATTAAAGAAGGAAACAGTCCGATAATGGCGCCTGAATTTATATTCGTTTATGGCACGTTGCGTAATCAAATAGCATCGAACATGCATCATTTAATAGCTAGTTACTGCGAATTTATTTCAGATGGGCTTATGCACGGAACATTATATGAAGTGCGTGGCTATCCGGGCGCCATTAAATCCAGTGATGCCAATGATAAAATTTTTGGTGAGCTATATAAAATGCTTGATCGAAAGCGGGTATTAGTTCTGCTGGATGATTACGAGGAATGCAGTGAGAGGTTTCCTAAGCCGCATGAATATAGCCGTAAGCAAGTTTCTATAGAACTTTCCGACGGTGGCTCGGTTATAGCTTGGGTGTATTTATACAACCATGATGTTTCGAAATTACAGCAAATAATATCGGGAGATTATCTTGACGGGTAACTGCATTGGTTAGAATTCCCTACCATTCGGTAGTGAATGATAGTAGGGCGTTCAGCCTTGGCTAATCGCCCTACAAAATTTACAAATGTCCATTGAGTTTATAAAGATTAATCAGGTTTTCGGGTTTCGTTATTGCACAATTGTACCAATGAGTGTTTGCAACTTACAGTGGCTTTAAGGCCCTCTATCATTGATGCGTACGATAACGCTACGATGATTTTTCAGGTTGGTGACTTCAGCATAAGATGAAAGAGGCAATGTTTTATGTGCTGCTGTCATTGCATACATGTTGTATCTTTCGCCGCTGGCGGTTTTTTTGCCATGAAAATCAGCGCCATACCAGGAAGCGATGCTTCGACGATGGGAGTTTGAATGATGTTTGGTATGATGTGCTTTTGACACATGATTTGAGTGACGACGGGATGCTTCCGCCGATTGTATTGGGTTAGAAAAATAACTGCCTGTAACAACAAAAATTACTGCTAGTGTCAGTTTATTCATAAATAAATAGCCTTTTTTGATTAAAATCTATGGCCTATTCAATAGCTGGCCATTTTAGAGAACCAAGGGTGTCGGGTTATGTCTAACAACCGTAGTTCTTTGCCTTGTAGCGCTAAAGCAATTGTTTTGCTTCAGGGTATTCAACGTTAATTGTATTAACGTGAGGCAATTTTAACCTGGTAAGTCTTAAGAGCACCTTAAGTGTGACACAGAGATGAATAAGTCAGATTAATAATAATCAAAGCCAGTCCAGGCTTTCAGATGTCGTTCCAGCGGGTTTATATTCGGCGCCTACCCAACCTGAATACGCTGAGTTTTTGATGGCCGAAAAAACGCGCTCAAAGTTAATTTGTCCTGTGCCGGGTTGGCCACGTCCAGGGCAATCTGCAAATTGAATATGTCCTATTTTTTCAGCGTACCGGGCAATAAATTCATCCGGCTTGTCGCCCATCATTTGCATGTGATAAATATCGTATTGCATAAATAGCTTAAGGTGCTTAAGTTGGTCCAATATATCAAGCATTTGTAGCCCGTTATGGATGATAAATCCGGGCATATCGTGAATATTGACGGCTTCAAACACTGTTTTAATGCCTAAGGGCGCAAGTGCATTTGCAGCAAAACACAGATTTTCCTTAAAGGTTTCCAGATAATCCCGTTTTCGATTTTCATTAAAACAACGCCCCGGCAGTACATTGATGACTTCCGGTTTTAATAGCTTAGCGTATTCAAGCGTTTGAGCGACAGCCTGGCGGAATTGATCGCGTTTTTCAGGCACACAGGCGAGTCCTTCGCCGCCATGTAATAGATCATCAGCATCCACATTAAATAACACCAATTTTAACTGCTGTTCTTCAAGGGTATTTTTCAGTATTTCTGCGCTCAGGCTATAGGGAAACTGTATTTCAACGGCATCAAACCCCTGTTGTTTGGCGGCCTTGAAACGATTGATAAGCTCTACTTCTGTAAACAATAAACTTAAATTAGCGGTGAAGTTAAGCATCGTTTTTAGTAAATAATTTAATCAAGGTGGAGGGGTCTTGTTCCATATAGCCATGGGCGCCGTGCAATTGCATAAGTTGTGCGGCCAGACCAGACATAGGGATAGCATTGCCTTGTTTAATGGATAAATCAACCGCCATATTCAAATCTTTTAATAAGGTTTTAACTCGCCATTTAACGGGTTCAAAAGTTGCGGTTGCCATTTCCGGGCCGACGATTTGCAGGGGGCTGGAATCAGCAAAACCGCCGGATAGCGCTTCAGGTATTTTTTCGGCAGCTACCCCCGCTTGCTTGGCTAATGCGATCATTTCAGCGATAACCAGAACATTGCAACTGACAATCATTTGATTGCAGATCTTGGTGACTTGGCCGCTGCCTACGTCGCCCATATGGGTGAGTTGTTTATAGAGTGGAGCCAGGACGACACGCGCAATATTTATGTTTTCTATACTGCCGCCAGCCATAATCGCCAAGCTGCCTTGTTCGGCTCCCGAAACGCCGCCGGAAACGGGCGCATCTACCCAGCCCATACCGCATTTTTCATATAGCATTGACGCTAATTGCCGTGTGTTTTCCGGGTGAATGCTGGATAAGTCAATTAACAACTGGTTGACTGAGCCGTTTTCCAAAATATGATTGCGTATGACTGATTCAACAGCCATCGTATCAGCAAGGCACAATATAATAATATTTGATGCCTTGACTAATTCGGTAATAGAAGTACAAACTTTAGCGCCCGCATTAATGACTGGTATTAGTTTTTCAGGGCTGCGATTCCATATGTTGACACTAAAGCCTGCATTCAGCAAACGCAGGGTCATGGGTTTGCCCATTAAACCAATACCTATGAAACCAAGAGTAGGTTTTGTATCTGACATAATTAACGATTTATTGATTTGGTTGGCAAAGATTCTCAATTTAAAGTTTTTATAATAATAAATGCATAAGGTTTACGAACATTTCATTTTCCGCAGCCTTTATAAATCCGAGTATAACTCGACTTTGGCATTTTTCTAAGAAGAATTATATTTAGAATTTGACGCATTTATTGTTTCCATATATTATTTCGCGGTTATGTTAGATCGATTGCCCGAATTTATAGACCCTTTGCACTTGGCTGATAAGCGTGGTGCATTGAAGGGTCAAATACCATTAAAAAGTCTGGATCGTTTGGCGGAAATGCTGGTTGACGATACGGGTACAGTTAATGTTGACCTGGTTTTTGGGCGTGAAGGGAGGCTGGCCAAAGTTGAGGGGCATATAGAAACCGTTTTGGAGCTTGAGTGCCAAAATTGTTTGGAGGCTGTTGAGTGGCCCATTGATTGTACCATCAAGCTAGGCGTTGTCACCTCGATAGATCAAGCGAATAGATTGCCCGAAGATTATGAGCCATTACTGGTTGAGGAAGGGAAAATTCCTCTTAAAAATATTATTGAAGACGAAATATTGCTCATTTTGCCGGCCTTTCCAAGGCACCAGCATAAATGTATTGTCCCAAAATTTGACAAGAACAACGTAGTTCCATTAGTGAGTGACGAACAGTCATCCCCTGAAAACCCTTTTTCCATTTTAGCCAAACTTAAAAATACTGGAGATTTATAATGGCCGTACAAAAAAGTAAAGTATCACGTTCAAGACGCGGTCAGCGTCGTTCGCATGATGCCTTAACAGGCAGAGCATTGTCTCAAGATCCAATTACTGGTGAAACGCATTTGCGTCATCACGTTACTCCTGACGGTTATTTTAAAGGTCGCCAAATAGTCACTACAGGCGACGAAGATTAATAATCTTTCCGCTCTGGAATGATGCTATGCCGAATCAGGCCTGGTCCGGCTTCCTTCAATAACTGCGGAGTTGTTCGTCAGCGTGAGCTTAACAATTTCAATCGATGCAATGGGCGGGGATTATGGTCCTGAAGTCACTATTCCGGCATCATTGGATTGTTTAAAAAACAATCCAGACTTAAAACTGATTTTAGTGGGCGATGAAGCTGTTATTAAACAGTTGTTGCCGCAGGAATTGGCTGATTATCAAGATAGGCTCACTATCCACCACGCATCGCAATGCGTTGGTATGGATGAGTCTCCATCCAAAGCACTGAAAAACAAAAAAGATTCATCAATGCGGGTTGCTATCAATCTGGTTCGTGATGGTCATGCGGACGCCTGTGTGAGTGCCGGTAATACCGGCGCATTGATGGCAACTGCTCGCTTTGTTTTGAAAATGATCCCGGGGATTGATCGTCCTGCCATTATTTCAACGCTACCATCAATTTACGGACATACTCATGTGCTCGATTTGGGTGCAAATGTAGATTGTACTGCGGAACATCTTTTTCAATTTGCGATAATGGGAAATGAATTGGTTAAAGCGGTTGAGGGTATTGATGGTCCAAAAGTAGGGTTGTTAAATATTGGCGAAGAAGATATGAAAGGTAATGAGCAGGTTAAATCGGCTGCAAAATTATTGGAAAATTCATCTTTAAATTATATTGGTTATGTAGAAGGCAACTCTTTAAATGCTGGACATATCAAAGTTGATTTGATCGTTACTGATGGGTTTGTTGGTAATGTTGCGCTTAAGTCCATCGAAGGCGCTGCCAAAATGATTGGCTCTGCGTTAAAAGAGGCTTTTGGCAAAAACATTTTAACCAAATTGGTTGGATTAATTGCCTATCCGGTTCTTAAGTCGTTTAAGCAGCGCATAGATCCTCGTTTATACAATGGCGCGAGTTTTTTGGGGCTCCGGGGGCTGGTCATTAAAAGTCACGGCGGCGCGGATGTCCTTGCTTTTAGAGCGGCTATTCAGCTTGCCGAAGTTGAAGTCCAAAAAGATGTCACCAGAAAGATAAGCGAGCAAGTAGAGAAAATCCTGGCTCTGAGAGAAATCGCATGATTCGTTATTCAAGGGTAATCGGTACTGGTGGTTATCTGCCAGAAGAAGTTCGCACTAATGAACAAATATCACAGACTGTTGATACATCGGATAGCTGGATTTATGAGCGGACAGGTATTAAAAGTCGTCGAATTGCAGGGCCGAATGAATCGGCTGCAAGCATGGCCGAAATTGCCGCAAGGCAAGCATTAGAGGCCGGTGGCTGTGACCCGGAAGCTATTGATTTAATAATTGTTGCAACAGGGACGCCTGATCGCATTTACCCAAGTACAGGTTGCTTACTACAGCAGCGACTAGGTATTAAAAACTGTATTGCCTTTGACGTACAGGCCGCTTGTTCAGGCTCTATCTTTGCTTTGAGTATTGCCGATCAATATATAAAGTCAGGCGCAGCCAAGACGGTGCTAGTTGTCGGCTCTGAAATTTGTTCTCGCATTGTCGACTGGACGGATCGTAGTACCTGTATTTTATTTGGTGATGGAGCAGGAGCTATATTGTTAAGTGCTTCGGAAGAGGCGGGTGTTTTGTCTACGCATATTCATTCCGATGGGGAATATGAAGATATGTTGTATTGTCCAAACCCTCAAGTTGCTACTGATATTAACAAGCACGAAGCTGGCTACATCAGCATGCGTGGCAACGAGGTATTTAAAGTCGCTGTTAATACGCTGGGTCGGATTGTAGATGAGACTCTGGAAGCCAATAATATGGATAAGTCCGAAATTGACTGGCTGGTTCCTCATCAGGCGAATATACGAATCATTGTTGCAACCGCTAAAAAATTAAAAATGTCCATGGATCAAGTTGTGGTGACGCTTGAAAATCAGGGTAATACCTCATCTGCTTCGGTGCTTCTTGCCTTAAATGAAGCGATTCGTGATGGGCGCATTAAGCGCGGACAGGTGGTCATGCTTGAAGCCTTTGGTGCAGGATTCACCTGGGGTTCTGCATTAATTAAATACTAAAGCAAGCGTATTCGAGATGAGTCGACAAATGTACAATTTAGCTTTTGTTTTCCCCGGTCAGGGTTCCCAGTCTTTGGGTATGTTGTCAGATTTGGCAGTTAGTTATGATGAGGTAAAACATATCTTTGAACGAGCATCTGATGCACTGGGTAAGGATTTATGGTCTATCGTTGCACAGGGTCCGGAAGCTGAACTTAATCAGACACAAAATACACAACCTGCTATGTTGGCTGCCGGTGTTGCTGTATGGGAGGTTTGGTGTAAACGCAGTACAATTCGCCCTGATTGGATGGCGGGTCATAGTCTTGGAGAATATACAGCACTGGTTTGTTCGGGTGCCATGTCTTTTGAAGACGGTATAAAACTAGTTGCAATAAGAGGGCAATTAATGCAAGAGGCTGTGCCAGCGGGCGTCGGGGCAATGGCGGCAATTTTAGGGCTGGAGGATCATCAGGTCGTAAATATTTGTAACCAAGTTGCCGAAGATGAGGTTGTTTCGGCTGTCAATTTTAATGCGCCTGGACAAGTGGTCATTGCCGGTAATCTTGCTGCGGTTGAAAGAGCGATGCATGCAGCAAAAGATGCTGGGGCTAAACGTGCGGTATTGTTACCAGTGAGTGTGCCCTCTCATTGTGCGTTGATGCAATCAGCAGCTGAAAAACTGGATAAATATCTACAAAATACTGTTATTGATGTGCCGAAAACCACTCTGATTCATAATGTGGATGTTGCGTCACATAGTGCGCCGGAAGTAATTCGTAATGCATTAAAAGAACAGCTCTATAAGCCAGTGCGCTGGGTCGATACTATTAGATTCATGCATGACCAGGGTGTCACCCGATTTGTTGAATGCGGTCCTGGCAAAGTATTGATCGGCCTAAACAAACGTATCGATAAAGATTCCGAACATTTTTCTATTTATGACCCTGAGACTTTAAATAAAGTATTGGAGCAATTCGATGACTAAGCAAATAGCTTTAGTAACAGGCGCCAGTCGTGGTATCGGCAGGGCGATTGCCGAAAGATTGGCTGATGATGGTTTTTTTGTTGTTGGCACTGCGACGTCAGATACCGGTGCTGATTCAATTTCCAATTATTTAGGCCAAAATGGTAGGGGCATTAAGCTTGATGTAGCCGATGTCGAATCTATTGCGGAAGTGATTAAAACGGTAACTGATGAAATTGGTGCTCCAACAGTATTGGTGAACAATGCTGGTATTACGCGAGATAATTTGTTGATGCGGATGAAAGATGATGAATGGGATGACATTATTAACACCAATTTAACTTCCATCTTTCGTATGAGCAAGGCTGTATTGCGCGGCATGATGAAAGCTAAAACAGGTCGAATTATTAATATTTCCTCCGTTGTTGGTTTTACTGGTAACGCAGGGCAGGCAAATTACGCTGCAGCAAAAGCTGGCATGGTCGGATTTGCTAAATCAATCGCGAAAGAAGTCGGTTCTCGAAATATTACAGTTAATACTGTCGCACCTGGATTTATTGATACCGATATGACCAGGGAATTGAGTGATGACATTAAAAATGCCTTATTATCATCGATTCCTTTGTCTCGTTTAGGCGAGGCAAAAGAAATTGCTCATACTGTTGCATTTCTTGCGTCGGCAGGTGCCGGCTATATTACGGGTGAAACCATTCATGTCAATGGTGGGATGTTTATGCCTTAATATGGTGACATTGTTGTAATATTAAGTATAATTGCCCGGCCGTCTGGATTTGCCGGAGACGGGATTTCAGTCAAAACTAATAACAATACTATTGTAAGTTTTTTAAGACCTAAAACTTACATTGTTTGAGGATAAAAATTATGAGTAACATTGAAGAACGAGTAAAAAAGATTGTTGCAGAGCAATTGGGTGTTAAGGAAGATATTGCGACCGATGCTTCATTTGTGGATGATCTCGGTGCTGATTCTCTGGATACAGTTGAACTCGTTATGGCTCTTGAAGAAGAATTCGAATGCGAAATTCCAGATGATGAAGCTGAAAAAATCACCACAGTTCAACAAGCTATCGATTACGTGGAAAAAAACGCCTAAGACTGTTTTTTAGTGGATGAGCTTAGGTTCATCCACTGATTAGTTGTTCACAAATGACGCGTACAAAATGCCGGCAATTGTCCCGTTAAATTACGGATAATTAACATACGGATTGTTAAAGTTGTTTTTATGCAGTTTTAGTTAAATCCCCCTTCATCTTCATTCTCATCTTCTTTTTTCTTACGGTACATTACATTGAGCAAACGTCGAGTTGTAATAACTGGATTGGGTGCGGTCACGTGCTTAGCCAACACTGTCT
>NQJG01000211.1 GCA_002256465.1 Methylococcaceae bacterium NSP1-1
CGTAATTAACATATACAAAACAATGACTTATTATACACAAAATCCTGGCTTCTGTATAGGCTCGTTAATCTGACAAAGTAGAATTAAGGAGTACAACAATAAACATGAAATCTATACTCACTCATCTGACCGTATTGTAACTTCTCATCAGTTGTAGATAAGCTTATTTATCAATGAGTTGGCGACCTGGAAATTTCCTAAAATTCGCTTTTTTTATTGTCCACTAACTAAAAAATCAATGAATTACGCAGGCTTGCTAAGAAAAGATGCTTGGCTTCACAATTTCTCTTTGTAATCTATTGATTTATAAGCTACCTGCAACTAATGAGCAGTTACTGTATGACAGATTAGTTAACTGACTTTATTGCATTATTTCTAAAACTTGCCAATTAGTTGCTTGAACGTATAATTGCAGCCATTTGTAAACGACCAAGTAATATTAGACTTTAAGGAATACTTAAATCATGGGGATGCTCAGCCTGCTGCTCTGGACTCCGGCTGTAGGAGTCTTACTCTTGGCTTTTACTCCCGGCCAGCACACCCAGATAATCCGCTATATTGCGAATCTGTTTACCACTGTCGCATTTTTGCTAAGCTGTTGGTTAGTCAGCTTGTATGACCAGCATGACGCAGCTCTTCAATTCAATGAATATTTTCCGCTCAATCCTGACCTTGGCAGTGCTTACGCACTGGGTATTGACGGGCTATCCATGCCCATGCTGGTTTTGGCAACCCTGCTTACATCGATTGCCTTGCTGACTTCTTTTACTATTTCCAGCAGTGTTAAGGGTTATCATATTTGTATCCTGTTGCTTGAATTTGGCATGTTGGGCGTTTTTCTGGCACAGGATTGGGCTTTATTTTATATATTTTGGGAAGTCACCTTAATCCCGCTGTTTTTTCTCATAGGTCGATGGGGCGGTAAACGCCGCCATGCGGCTAGTCTTAATTTTGTACTCTATACGATGGGCGGCTCAATTTTTATGCTCATCAGTTTACTCGCCATCAGTCAGTATGATCTTGAACATGGAGGCTCTTTGATGACCACCATGCATCAGGCCGCACAAGACATGCCGCGATATGAGCAGATTTTAGTGCTACTTGGTTTTTTAATTGGCTTCGGCGTTAAAATGCCGATTTTTCCACTACACGGCTGGCTACCGCTAGCGCATGTTGAAGCGCCCAGCCCCATCAGTATTCTGCTATCGGGAATTTTACTGAAAATGGGAGCTTATGGCCTGATAAGAGCCGTGGCCATGCTGCCGGAAGCCGCGCATATCTTACAACCCCTTCTTGTTTTTCTGGCACTGTTCGGAATGCTTTACGGCGGCTTGCTAGCCTGGCGGCAAAGCGATCTTAAAGCCATGGTGGCTTATTCTTCAGTCAGTCACATGGGCATTGTTTTATTAGGCATTGCTACCTTGAATGAAACGGGATTTACCGGCGCAGTGTTACAGATGACTGCTCACGGCCTGATTGCCGGGGCAATGTTCCTGCTGGTGGGACTACTTTATGAACGCACCCATACACGCAATATTCAGGATTACAGCTCACTGGTTCAGGTCATGCCGCGTTTTGCCTTGTTTATGACCTTAACATTACTGGCAGCGATGGGGTTGCCCGGTTCAGTCGGGTTTATCGCCGAACTGCACACGCTTATCGGTGGTTTTCAGCAATGGAGCGGCTTGATGGTGTTCTTCAGCATGGGTATTCTGATTAGTGCGGCTTATGCCATGCGCACTATCGGACTTTTATTTACCGGCCCGGTAAAGCCACAAATGCAGCAGGTTGCCGACCTTAAAACGCCTGAAATTTTAGCGGCAGGACTATTAGTCGCAGGTATAGTGTTATTCGGCCTGCTGCCTGCGCCATTGATTGAACTGTCATCTGCAACCATTGCGCAGATGAACAAACAGATTAGTCAGCGGTTACTATAAATTTAATCATGCAAGAATCACTTTTTAACTCCGATAATAGCCGCGAACAGATCATAGCGACGCTGAATCATCTCGATCATGTACTGCCCGGACAAGGGCCCATTCTTGATTTCGTACATCACAATACTTTACATGGGTTTCAGCACCTGCCGTTTGACGAGGCCCTGGCTGCATTTGAAGCCTTGACCGGAATTTGCGGTTATCTTCCTGAAGTGCAAAATCGGGAATTTTACCGGCAGGGCCGCATTAATGATCGTGATCTGGCCACTGCTCTGGCAAAGTGCACTGCCTTAAAGGCAGAGCAAATCGTCTGCACCTTACAAGATCGAGTTATCACACGAAGAGATATTTATAGCATCGCGCTATTATTTGATTTAAAAGGCATTACAGTCAGCCAGTTAAATTGGCAAATAGAAGAATTGAGGGCTTTAGATACTATACAAGCCGATGTGCCGGAGTCAATTCGTAGCCAGATATTTACAGACGACTCTCATCAAGGCAATGTTATCAAACTACTTTGGGAAAGTATTCTAACCAAACTTGATTTGCAACAGGCAGCACTACACCCAGAAGCCTTGCTTGATTTGTCGCTGGAGCAGGCTGAAGAATGGCTGTCAACTCATCAGGACATGCAGCAACGAGAAAAAGAGACATTGCAGCTCAGCGCATCTTCAACACTCGATGAATTATTATCCCAATTAGGCGATAACATCACCTTACGCGGTTTTATACTTGCATTGAGCGGAATTGATATACTCGATTCCGTTCGCCCGCAACTGATACGCATCTGTGCATCGGCTTTGGATGAAGGCGTTACATCCTGGCACTTACCTGACCGCAGCCAGTTAGGTCTTTATGCTGCCTGGCGGGCAACTGTAGCCTATGATGCCAATCCATTTTTACATGAGTTGCCTGACTGGCAACAGATT
>NQJG01000212.1 GCA_002256465.1 Methylococcaceae bacterium NSP1-1
CAACGGCGAGCCTGACACGACCGGCGTACCGTCCGCCCCTGCGCTTGATGGTTTTTGCACCAGGCTTGTGCTGCCGCGGCCTTTGCCGCGCGTGCGTCCACCGATCCAGGTTTCATCGGCTTCGACGTGTTCATCAGGGTTGCCAATACGGTCTTGGTCGGGACGTACCATGCCGGCGCGGAGCTTGTGGAGTATTTGGAAAACTGTCTCATAGCGTTTCAACCCAAGCTGGCGCCGAAACTGCACGGCAGACATGCCAGGTGTCAGGCTCGACACCAGATAGGCCGCCCAAAACCAAATGCTAAGCGGGGTATGCCGAACGTTCCATCACGGTTCCGATCGTCAACCCTGTTTCGCGCTGGCATTTGCGGCATCGCAGCACGCTGGGACGGGTAGTAATTCGCATAGGCTCACCAACTGCTGCACAATGCGGGCAAAAAATTCGTCCGGCCAACGCAGTTTCTGAAGGTATTTGATGCAGGCCTCGTTGTCCGGAAAGAGCCGCTGGAACTCTGGAAGAGAGCGCGGAAACGGGAGGTCGTCGTGTTGAAGGATATCCATTTGCATAGGCTGAAATCATAACATCGGCTTGTTGGTGTATCAACCGGATAAGCACGCTTTAAACCATGCCTTGGTTATTTGGCTCTCACGGGCATGATCAATAATCGGTGCGGGATAACTGCAAGCACTGTGTTTCTTATCCCATTGATGGATGGTTTTCGGTGAAAACAATTTAAGTTCGGGTATCCAGTGATAAATATACTGGCAATCGGGATCGAATTTTTGCTGCTGTAGCCAGGGATTGAATATCCTGAAATAGGGCTGGGCATCACAGCCGGTTGATGCTGCCCACTGCCAATTACCGTTATTAACACAGGGATCGTAATCGATCAGATGTTGGGCAAAATAACGCTCGCCCCAACGCCAGTTGATATGCAAATCTTTGACCAGAAAAGATGCGACTATCATTCTGAGCCGATTGTGCATAAAGCCGGTAGCGTTCAATTCACGCATTCCTGCATCAACAATGGGAAAGCCGGTTTTACCTTCACTCCAGGCCTGAAAATAATCGCGGTTATTATCCCAGTGCAGATGAGCAAACTTTTCCAGAAACGGTCGGCCAAAAACCTGTGGAAAATGATAAGCAATATGGGTGAAAAAATCGCGCCAGTACAATTGCCGTAACAAGGGATGTTCGCTGCCGAGTTGCTCGGTGATTGCGTAATAAACTTCCCGCACTGAGCACGTACCAAACTTTAAATGTGCAGACAATTTGCTGGTCGCATCCAGTGCTGGAAAATCACGCGTATTCTGATAATCCGAATACGCATTAAGCTGATCGAGTATAGCGAGAGCATGGTTGCGACCGCCTTGCATGACATTTGATTCAGATTTAACCAACGATAGACCAAGCTGATCAAATGTAAAATCTGACGCTGGTGACAAAAAATTTTTACTTGATAATGCTTGCGGCAATGCCACGGGAAATTGTCTGGCATTATTATAAAACGCAGTAAAAACCTTATAGGGCGTTTGATTGTTTTTCACTGCCTGTTCAGGTTCGGTAAGCAAGGCGTCAGGCAGGGTGTGTAAGCTTATACCCAATTTTTGGCAGACATCAGCCAACTCATCATCACGCCGTCGACTAAAAGGCGTGTAATCGCGGTTTATAAATACGGCTTGTATGTGCAACTGCTCAAACACACTGCATACAACCTGTTCAGGCAAGGCATGATAAAGAGCAAGTTTACCGCCAACTGTTTGCAATTGCTGCTGAAGATCGCCAATAGACTGCAACATAAATTGCAGGGCTGGTTTGCTCTGATAAGGATGTGGCTCTATTTGCCTCGGATCAAAAATAAAGCAGGGCAATACCTGTCTGGAAAGCCGTAAAGCTTCATTAAGTGCTGTATTGTCATGCACACGCAAATCACGACGAAATATAAACAAAGAGTTTGCGTATGCAGTCATTTAAAGCTCTGAGAATAACGGCACGGTGATTTTATAAGCTATGGGTATTGCTGATGCCGAATACTCAATCTATCACATGAGCCTTTTGCAATTGCAGCCGTAGTGCTTCTATACGCTTGCGATTAACCCCGAAGTCACTATGACCTGTGCGTGACGCAGAACGGATATGGATGAGATTCGTATCGGTATCAAGAATCACGTTAATATCATCAACAAAGCGAAAAACCAGGCTGGTTGCCTCTGCATGAAGCGTATCAGCAGTTTCATGGGTAATAACCATACGGCTTTGGCTGTTAAGAGCTTCTTTCAATGCCTTCCATGCTTCCTCAGGGCTGCCACTGATTTTGAAAGGTTCAATAAAATGCTTGGCATCTTCTGCCTGACTGGAAACACAGTTTGGGCTGTCCCGACAAGGTGGTAATTTTTTTTCTGAAGTTGAATTTGCCAGATTTGCAGTGCTGAGTGTCATAAAAATAATATAAAAAATGATTTTAAATGTCATAAAAAATGGTGGAGCAAATATTCTGGAATTAAAAAGGTCTATTCAATTTTCCATAAATTCCAGAAGAGTCAAATTATTGCATGACTTTAATGCGCCACGGAGATAAATTAAAAAATAAACAAAAAATAGCTATATTGGTTGGCAAAAATCATCAATAGCTGGTTTTCTAATGCTTTTTATCCAGATGCAAGTAGGTTATACCCAAAGAGATCACAACCAATGCACTGGAACTCACATAGGTTGGATCCAAATGATGATAATCAAAAACAATGACTTTTCGAGAAATAGCCATGAGTGCTGTTGCAACTACCAATTTAACCGGAATGACGTCACTTCGGATGTACAAGGTAATGTTG
>NQJG01000213.1 GCA_002256465.1 Methylococcaceae bacterium NSP1-1
CATCGTTAAAAATAACAAATTTGGTATGCATGTCCGGTTCAACTTCAATCAGATGATGCTGGGGGGTGCAAAATACGCCTATCAGCTCAAGTCTGGCGCGCTTTAACCGGGCATAATTCTGACTGTTGGTAAGGGTCATTTTGCGCCAATCGACAATACACTGAACCAAAACGCCCTGATGACTGGCATGTACCAAATGGGAAACGAAATCGGTGTCATCAATACAATCAACACTGACTTTAATGGTACATAAGCGGCCGGGATTTTCCCACTTGCTGCGTATTACCTTGTCGATATGATCATGGATAAAACGTTTGGGATGATACGGATGATATTGCTGACCTTTAGTAAACTTGGGGATAAGGTTCAAGGATTCGAAGTGGTGATTATACCAGTCTACGTCGCTCTGTAATTCGGCTGCATTCAGTTCATAAGTTCGATAGGCATTAGGGGTTGACCATTCACCAGTGATCTTTCGATACTGCGGATGTCCATCTTGTGCTTGATGACTGTCCATGAAAATATAGTCATTTTGCGAAGCAATGGAGTGCTCGTCCAGATGAATTATAAAAGAAAACTTGACGCAGTTAATGGGACCGAAGTTATTGGAAAACGGGTGGATATAAAAATCGCGCGTACTGCGCTTGTGGCGATCCCATTGGATATCAAAAGCGTCCGTATCAACGAGGTAAGTTTCGCAGATGCCATGATCACGATACACTTTAAGAACAACTTTTACATTGGCTTGAACGCCAAAGAATACATCAAATTCTATTTTGCCCCAGCGAATATCAAATTTATCATTGAAATCATTGACTCTTTGAAAATAGCCACCTAAATGCCCATGGGCCGGCATGGCATAATGTTCTGCTATTTGCATGTCATCACCTTGTATAAATTTATGCTTTTTATATTTTTAATATTCATCTTACTGGATGGTTTTGATGGTTCTATGTAGTCGTAGACGAGTGTTTCACGGCCAGAGTTACTTCGGTTCAAAAGTCATTAAATAACCACAATGGTCCGAGACTCTGCCATAATCTTCTTCCGTAAACAACACCCTTCCTGAAGTGATGTGTAGATCACTTGCTTTGTTCATGAAAATATAATCAATACGATAATCATCGGCAAGATAATGTTGCCAGTAGGGATCATTCACTTTAAAAATTTTTTCAAATACGCCATGGGAATTGGCTGCTAAAAACTGGTCATCATACTCATTGGATTTGACTACCAGATTATAGCCTTCCGATCCTGCTGTAATATTAAAATCACCGCATAGCATGGTTCCACTGACATCCTCTGTTTGGTTATCAGAAGCCCACTTGCTCAGTTTTTTAAACTGCTCTGGAAAACCGTCATCCCACCAACTCAGATGCGCCGAAAAAAAATTGATTAAGCCCATGCAGGGAACATGCACTTGTGCCATGACAACTTTTCTGGAATGAATACTGTAGGCACTATGGCTGTTAGAAACATATTTTGCTTCCTGTTTTAACATTGGAAATCTACTCAAGATGGCAACACCTTCCCGGTATTTATCAAAACCCATATGCGACCAATCCGTGTAGAGATGGTAAGGCGAATTAAGACGATCATTAATGATTTTGGCCGAATTAGTATCCCAGTCCCCGTGCCCATCGTTCCAAAGCTCTGCGACTTCCTGAAAACAGACAATATCAACGTCCAGGTCATTAATCGCTTTAGCTATTTGTGAAAACTTGGCGTCCTGATTGTCTTCCTGATAACAATGCAAATTAAGAATCATAACTTTTAGCGGCTTATGACAAAGCGAATAATTCTTGCCATAATTGTTGTCCCACAAGACCTGATCAGGACATTCACAGGAAATGGTATATTGCAATCGAAAAGCATCATCGATCTTGAGCAATCCTTTCCATATCTGAGAACCATATTGATTTGGATTCCTGGCGTTGCTACGGAATTTTTCATCCCAAAAGCTTCTTTTAAACTGACAGGGCGTTTTATGCGTGTGCTTCCAATTGTCAGTTGTCCAGTGAATAGTGACTGATTTGGCATGAACAGACTGATTTACCGATACGGTGATGGGGACGTATTTCTGTCCATCTTTCAGACTGCTCTCAAAACCAATGTTCAATATTGGACGTGAAGTTACTACCTTAATTCCGGAGTCGGCCTGACTGGAATAATTCAGGCCGTGCTTATTGTCCCAATGCTCTGTTCCCTGTGTTCGATATCGCAATGCAAACTTGATATTACCCGGGAGCGTTCTATCTGCTGTGGATTTAACTGCTATGTGAGCTCGCCAGTACTCTTTATCGTGATCAGGATTACTGTGATAGGTTGCCCGTAGTGTGTGCCACTCACCATCCTCGCCAGACCATAGAACATCACAATCCTTGTCATAACCCAAATTTTCAACCAGCATAAAAAATGACAGTTCCTGTTGAAGAACTCTTTTTTTTCTGGTGATGACATTTTCTACATACAGCAGTTGGATTTTATTCATCCGTCGTCTCAATCATGAAAAACGCGCACCTCGCGTCTAAGTATTCCAGTAAGCGGAGTGCGTGTTTCTACTTAAATATTTTCATACAACGCCAGATACTGCTCGGCACTGCTTTGCCAGGAAAAATCTTTTTTCATGGCATTAACCTGCATTTTTTTCCAGGTATCAGGAAAGCTGTACAAAATCAGGGTACGTTTAATGGCTTCCAGCAAAGCGCTTGAGCGCGCTTCGTTGAAGACAATACCGCTTGCAGTGAGGCTGGCTATTGTTTCAGGCAGGGTATCGACGACTGTATCCGCCAGGCCACCGGTTTTTCTGACGATGGGAATAGTCCCG
>NQJG01000033.1 GCA_002256465.1 Methylococcaceae bacterium NSP1-1
GAAACGTCTAATGAGGAGCTTAAATCGACTAATGAAGAGCTGCAATCCACTAATGAAGAGCTGCAAAGTTCTAATGAAGAGTTGGAAACGGCCAAAGAAGAAATGCAGTCGCTTAATGAAGAGCTCAATACCGTTAATAGCGAGCTGCAAAATAAAGTTGAATCACTTTCCGAGACCAATGATGATATGCAAAACTTGTTAAACAGTACAGATATTGCAACCATCTTTCTTGATTGTAACCTAAAGATAAAACGATTTACCCGGCAAGCTAAAAATATAATCAAGCTGATTGATAGCGATATAGGTAGACCGCTTGAAGATCTGGTTTCAACCCTTAAATATGATAATTTGATTGATGAACCTTACCGGACAGCGGAAAACATGATCGATGGATTGGTGATCAGTTTTGTTGACATAAGCAGGCTTAAAAAAGCAGAACAAACGGCGCAGGCAGCTTATCTTACAACGGCGATTGTTAATACCATACGCCAACCGCTGCTGGTGTTGGATAACAAGTTGCACATACTCACTGCAAATCCTGCATTCAACCAGACATTCAATAGTAACAATGAAAATTTAAGAGGGCAATCCCTCTTTGCAATCAATGAGTCTGCCTGGGACTGTGTAAAATTGCGTGACCATTTAACCGGGACATTAAGCAGTAATATTGCCTTTGATGCGTATTGTTTAGACGTAAAATTTCCTGGCATTGGCAACAAGCGTTTGATAATCAATGGTCGCATTTTGACACAATCGCCAGACAGTCCGGCACTTATTTTGTTAGCCATAGAAGATGTTACTGAGATATCAGATATAAAGTGTAAGCGTTAAGTAATTTGCATCGATTCCCGATTGCATCGGGTTGCGCTGTTGAAAGCGTGAATTTGTGTCTCAATGATGAAAAATATTCTTTTTGGGGATATTTTGGAATAATATCATAGCCTCTGTAGTGCAGCTTATCTAAACGGCTTCTGGAAAATAGCAAGACAATAAGAAATTAACCAATTCCGCAGGAACACGCACAGGCAATGATCATTCAATCTACTAAGAAGCGGAATGCTGAAATACTCCGAAAAGAAGCCGAGCAATTACTAGGTGAACACCGGGAAAACATCCGAAAACAGGCAGAAGTCATGCTAAGTAAATCCGGTAGAGATCTTGCCCGGATGTCCAGTGCGGATATTGAAAAGCTGCTGTTTGAATTGCAGGTTCATCAGATAGAGCTGGAAATGCAGAATGAGGAGCTTAAAAGAACGCATCAGGAGCTGAGTGCATCCCGTGATGACTTTGCACGGATTTATAATTTATCGCCTGTAGCTTACCTGTCGCTAAATGAGCAAGGCATTATCAGGAAAGCGAATATTGCTGCTGCACAGCTATTGGGCGGTTCAAAAGAGGGACTTGTAAACAAGAAGCTCGGGAAGTTTATTCATCCTTCAGATCAGGATAAATATTATTTTTATCTTCAGGATCTGGTAATGGAGAAAAAAAATCAGATTCTGAATGCGAAGTTGGAGGCCAAAAATAGCGCGACCATACATTCGGTATGTCAGGGCTTTACGCTTCTCGGCTGCACGAGATCATTATGTATGCACAACAACAAGTTCACTTATGTGGAATTGCGGGGTGCTGTCAATAAAAACTATAAAAATGGGATGCAAATATGCTTAGCAATTCAGGATGTTACTGAATACAAGTACGCTCAGGAAACCAATGCCTGTCTCAATGAAAAATTGGAGCAAAAGATTCTTGAACAGACATCTGCCCTGATGGAACGTAATCTGGATTTAACCAAAAAGGTTGAAGAACTCAAACACTCCAAACGCCAGTTAAGAGAACGGGAAATCAAGCTCAATGCCATTTTTAATGCATCAATTGAAGGCATTATCACTATTAATAGTTCTGGCATCATCCTATCTACAAATAGTGCAGTAGAAACCATTTTTGGCTACAGTGAAAAAGAACTCATTGGTTGTCGTTTTAACAAACTAATGTCGCCCTCGCAGAGTAAAAATCAAGGTAATGATTTAAAAAGTTATTTGCAAGCCAAGGCACCCAGTGTTATTGGTCAAATCCGTGAGGTTGAGGGAATGCACAAGGATGGCTCTATGATACCTCTGGATATGACTTTAGTGGAATTTTCAATAGATGGGGCAAATTATTTTACCGGTATCGTACGCGATGTGAGTTTACGTAAACACCAGGAGCAACAAGAGAAAAAGCATCTGGAAGAACTTGCTCATGTTACCCGCCTTTGTCTAATAGGTGAAATGGGATCAGGTATCGCTCATGAAGTTAATCAGCCACTAACAGCGATTGCCAATTATACACAGGCTTGTTTACGCTTTATTGGCGCTGACAAACCTGATGTGGACCAACTCGGTGAAATCTTGTTCAAGATACATCAGCAGGCTCTGAAAGCGGGCCAGATCATTCACCGTATGAAAGATTTTGTCAGCTCTCGAAAGATATATCGCACCGACACCGATATCAATTTCCTGGTCGAGGATGCAGTCAGCTTATGTGCCACTGATTTTAAACAAAACAACATAAGCCTGGAACTTGATTTGGCAAGAAATCTTCCTAATGTCACTATTGATAATGTTCAAATTGAACAGGTTTTGTTAAACCTGATCAGAAACAGCATTGATGCATTAATGGGCTTACCACAAAAAACACAACGGCAAATACAGATCCAGACTCATATGAAGAGTTTTAATCAGATAGAGATTAAGGTACACGACAACGGCTCAGGAATTAATGAAGCTCAAAAAGAAAAAATACTGACTCCTTTTTTCACCACAAAACCAACAGGTATGGGTATGGGATTATCTATCAGTCGCTCTATTATTGAGGCCCATGAGGGTGTTTTATATTTCAACAGTGAACCGGAAAAAGGCACTACTTTTTATTTCACCTTGCCGGTCAAGAGAAAAATCAAATGAGCATTAATAAACCTGGTACTTTGGTTTATTTGGTTGACGATGAATTTTCAGTGCGTGATTCGCTGGCTCTCTTGATTGAATCAACAGGACAATCTGTCAGGAGTTTTGAATCAGCCGAGGCTTTTTTAAATAACTATGACCCTGAACAGCCTGGGTGCCTACTCCTGGATGTTAGAATGCCGTCCATGAGTGGACTAGAGCTTCAGGGGGAACTGTTAAAAAGAGAGATTTTTATTCCCATTATATTTATAAGTGGACATGCCGGAATTCCAGATTCGGCAAAAGCATTCAGAGCGGGCGCAGTGGATTTTCTGGAAAAGCCATTTGATAATGAAATTTTGCTGGAACGCATCGATGAAGCCATAAAAAAAGACATTGTGAGTAGGGAACAATTCATTGAACATCGTGAAATTCAAAACCGCCTGGATCATTTAACACTCCGGGAACAAGAAGTGCTGTCCTTGATCGTCAGAGGTCATTCTAATAAAGAAATCGCTAAAATATTAGACATCAGCAATCGTACCGTGGAGGCACATAGAGCCAGTATCATGGAAAAAATGCAGGTAAAAAGTCTCGCTGAACTTATGGTATTGGCAACACATTCTGAAATGTTGAATGACAATTTACTCAGAAGTTAAATTAATTAAACAAGACTTTTAGCCATCAAGAAACGCTTAACTCCTCCGTGTTCTTCGTGGTTTTTTTAATGTTATTTGCGTAATTTCAGTTATAAATTTTGCCAAGAGTAGGTATTTATACGTATTGTCTACTTCAGCTTTTTGTTTATAAAATGAAGCTTGAAGACTGTCTCTTCAAACCATCGCACCGTAGGAGGAGAAATGAAAACTGAACATGGATCATTTTCCGATACTTATAGCCCCGATATTGGCCTGGATGAATTTCGAGGAATGGTTGCTATTAATGCTTATTATAGAGCCGAAAAAAGAGGTTTCGAAGACGGTTATGAGCTGGAGGACTGGCTTGAAGCCGAGCGGGATATAAGCAGCCAGCGTCGTTATTGGCTCCGATAAGGTGATGTATCAAATTATCATCACAAATCCTGCAATCTCTCAACAGGAAACAATGTGAATAGTGTGATATGAAGCAGAGAAGCGCTAAAAGTGGCTTATTCGTCTCTTCATAAAACAATGACTCTAACCAAATCTACTACACTAAAAAATTTCAAAGACAAACTATTGATTAAGCGATGACCTGCCGGAATGGGTCATGGCTTTTCTTAATTTACAGCTTATGGCAAAGCAGTAGCTGGTTAGCTCCTAAAATCCACGCTTATACAAAAATAGAGCGCGGATGAGCTAATTGATCATCACATTATGGTATCCAAAATGAAACGTAACAAAATAATTGATATTTACAGTCATAATAGACTAAAACTGCATAAACAATGCATTGCTTTTCATGAAGCAGGGCATGCAGCAGCGATTTATTTAAACAACAAAGCCAGAAATCTGCCGCCGGTTTTTTTTCAAATTGTATTTAAGGAGATAAGCGGCGCTTCAGATTATGACGTATTAGTATTTCAAGCAACTCATGACGATAATATTGCAAGAGTGGAAGGCGGACGCTTAATTGAATTGTTACCCCATTCAATTGATGGCCTGGCGCATAAATTAATTGACAACAATGAAGCTATGGCGCCATTGGTAAAAGATTACATCATTGCCTTTGAGGCTGACATCATTAATCTTCTAATCGGCCCATTAGCTGAGGCTAAACATGTATATAACAGGGACGATGAACTATTTAATAATCACCTGGTCGATTTGAAGTCACTGAAAAATTATGGCGGCGGTTCCGATCTTGCATTGGCTCATGAATATTTAGAAAGTTTTTCTGCAAGTAAGCAACTGCAAGATGAAAAACTGAATGAATTGTTTGCCGTAGCATGTGATTTTGTAAGTAATTCTGCAAACTGGAAAGCAATTACCAAACTGGCCAATTACATACTTGAAAGTAATAAAAACATAATCCGTTGCGAAGAGGTTGTTTCTGTAATTGAATCGTAAAGGAATAGCTTTCAGTCAAACTATTATGACGAATGAAGGGATAAGTACAATGGATAAACCGCAAAACACAATTATCAAGGCTATTTTAGCCTTTCTAGGCACTATCTATACCTACCTGAAAAACTTATTGAGCTCAGGCTTTGGTAATCTATTCAAACGTGATCCGGATCTTGAACTCAATAAGCCCGCGGATAGTAAACCAAATGGTTTCAGGCAAAAAAGATTTATTTACTTCGCGCTGTTTTTAATCCTGATGCTGTCTTTTTTTAATAGCATCAAGGAAGTGCAACGTGACGAAATTTCCTACAGTCAGTTTCTTAAACTGGTTCAGGAAGCAAAAATTGATAAAGCCGTCGTGACTGAACGTGTTATTACCGGTGTTATTAAGTCTGACGACCCGAAAGAGTCAGGCAAACATTTCGTAACAGTTCCTTTATGGCAAAATGATCTTGCGCAAATGCTGACACAGAATAAAGTGGACTTTGTCGTTAGAAGCGGAGAAAACTGGCTGACCAATATGCTTTTCAACTGGGTTATTCCCTTTTTAATCATTGCGCTGATCTGGTCCTGGATTATGCGCCGTGCCACTACAGGTGCACAGTCCTTTCTTAATTTGGGCAACAAAGTTCGCATCCATCAGGATACTCAGACCAACATAACCTTTGCCGACGTGGCAGGCGCCGATAGCGCCAAACAGGAACTGAAAGAATCTATAGACTTTTTAAAAGCACCCGAAAAAATCCAGCGCTTAGGTGGGCGTATGCCTAAAGGCGTGCTGCTCGTAGGTCAGCCGGGTACCGGCAAAACCTTGCTGGCGCGTGCGGTTTCCGGGGAAGCCAAGGTACCGTTCTTCAATATCAGCGGTTCCGAGTTTATTGAACTGTTTGTTGGTGTTGGCGCTGCCCGCGTTCGTGAGCTGTTCGACCAGGCGCGCAGTAAAGCGCCCTGTATCATTTTTATCGATGAACTGGACGCCATCGGGCGCTCTCGCGGTGGACCGGTGGTCATGGGCGGACACGATGAACGAGAACAGACCTTGAACCAGCTGCTGACTCGGCGTCGTGGTCATGGCGGCGACCAATCGACCAGAAGTGCTTGATAAAGCCCTGCTGCGTGCCGGACGTTTCGATCGCCAGATTGTCGTTGATAAACCGGATTTGCAAGATCGTATCGAAATATTGAAATTGCACACCAAAGCCATGACCTTAGCTGAAAACATCGATATAGCGGTTGTTGCCAAGCGCACACCAGGACTGGTCGGCGCAGATCTGGCCAACATAGCCAATGAAGCGGCGATTATGGCGGTACGGATCGGCCATAACCAGGTTGAAATGGAAGATTTTGAAGCCGCTATCGATCGTATCCTTGCCGGGCCGGAAAAGAAAAATCGCGTATTAAATCCGGAAGAAAAACGCCGGGTCGCCTATCACGAGGCCGGGCACGCCATGGTTGCCGAACATGTACCCACAGGACAGCCTGTTCATAAAATTTCCATAATCCCCCGCGGTGTGTCAGCGCTGGGCTTTACTTTACAATTACCCGTGGAAGAAAAGTTCTTGTCCACCGAGAATGAACTGAAAGATCAGATAGCCATTTTACTAGGCGGGCGAATGGCTGAAGAAATCGCCTTGGGCAGCATCTCAACCGGCGCCCAAAATGATCTTGAAAAAGCCAGTGACATTGCGCGCAGCATGGTTTGCAGTTTGGGCATGAGCAAAAAACTGGGCCCTCTGACTTACGGCAAGCGTCAGCAACTTCAGTTTTTGGAAACAGAAGTATCGGAATATCGCAATTACAGTGATGAGACCGCCCGTATTATCGATACAGAAATAATGGCGCTGGTTGAGGAAGGAGAAACGCGCGCACGGGAAATCATCACCGCAAACAGGTCGGTATTGGAAAAACTGGCCAACCTTTTACAGGAAAAAGAGGTCATTAACAGAGAGGAAATGACCGCATTACTTGAGACTCATTAGCGTGGACTATTTATTCAGATAAAGAAGCAAATTGTAAAGGGCAGCAGCTATGAACAAACATTTGAAATTAGTTAGAGAATTTCACGGCGCATTGTCATTGCCGCAAGTAGCGCAAGGGGAAAATGTTAAATTATCCGAAATGGCTATTATCATGCGTCAGGCATTACTTATGGAGGAAGGCAGTGAACTATTTAGGGCGATTAAAGCCGGGGATATGGTCGAAATTTTAGCTGGAATGATTAATCTTTCTTATTCTGCATTGGGTGCTATTGCTATCGAAGGAGCGGATGTTTTGGATCAACCGGTATCATGGCAACATGATGGATCTATCATTTCATTAATGCGACTTTTTTCCGACAAGATTAATAATTGTGCATCCGGCAGCCCTAACAATTATTCAGAGGTTTATTGTTTGTGTGCTTATTTATCAAGAAGTTTTATCAATGCAGATTTCGACAAAGCCTTTCAAATGGTCCATGACAATAAAATGTCCCAATTAGCTAAGAGCGGCAAACTCATTTGCGAAAATGCCGAGGAAATCCAGAAATCAAAATTTTTTAAAACACCCGATTTGAGTGAGTGTCTTTACGAATGACGGCTACCAACTTAAGCTGAAACAGATAACATCACTTAAAGGGATGTTATCTGTAAAATCGCTTCGCTTTAGATTGGAAGCTCGAATGACATAAGTTAAGTAACCAAACAGTTTTTAACAAAATAAAAGGTGAGTCATTATGGGCTGGAGAGAACGCAAGCAAGAAGAAACCTATACCGATGAAGAGGCCGAAACCCGATTGAAGGAAGAGTTGCCGCACTGGTATCTGGAAAACGGCTGGATTCGACGCAAATACAAAACCAGCGGCTGGAAAAGTACACTGATGGTTGTTAATACTGTGGGACACTTGGCAGAGGCGGCATTTCATCATCCCGATCTTACCGTTTCTTATGCTTTTGTGATCGTTAAGCTAGTGAATCATGCGGCAAAAGGGATTACCAACAAAGATTTTGAACTGGCACATAAGATCGAAGATGTCATAATGTGGCAACCCGGTAAAGAAGGCGGTGCATTAGAAGGCACACCTGATGATCCTCGGTTTAAATACATCAAATATGATTAAATTCCACGTTAATTGATTCATCAGGAGGTCAATATGAATGAAGACACCTTGAATATGGAAATCAGAAAATATCTCAAAAAAGTTGGAGTTACTTCACAGCGTGAGATTGAACACGCTGTTTTAAAAGCAATTGAATCCGGGACTTTAAGCGGCACAGAAACTATAGCAGTCAAAATGACTCTGAATATCCCTGCTATTGGCTTGAATTGCTGCATTGAGGGAGATATAGCGCTGGAGTAGATTTGTTAAGAATTAAGGAGGACAGAATGCCTAATTTTAATTAGAGGCAGTTTACACAGATTTTTTTACACCCTCATTCATTGTTCGGGTTCGTGCCAAAGTCTGTGAAGGATTTTCACCATATTTTTTCTTGTATAGGGCTGCAAATCGACTAGGATGCTGATAACCGGCCTCCAGGGCGATATCCAGCACATTCAGATGAGAATCAGCTTCTAACAGGAATGCGCGTGCCTTTTCCATACGACGTCTATTGATATCATCAATGGGCGTACATCCTCTGTACACTCGAAACGCTTTCTGTATAGTTCGCACACTGACTCCTGCAATTTTCGCCAGATCATTCAGTACGATTGGATCAGTTAGATTGCTATCAATCCAGTTTTCTAGTTCAACAAACCACTTTTTTTGAATTTCAGTATCATCAAATCTCGGAACAATTCTGCGATCCAGGTTATCAACAAACAACTCCAGCAAAGCCTTTTCAATATGCAGCCAGGACCTTAACGGAGGTGTTTCTTTTCTTTTTTCCTGAATAATCCAAAGTACCAGCGAACGTATTAACATAAGATGAGCTGAACTTTCAGTAATATTAGTACGCCAGGGCACTGCGGAAAAAAGAGGACCAAAACGTAATTTCAATAGAGTGCGTAATGAGTCGTGGTCGAATTCCAGAATGACCATTCTGATATCCGCTTTTAAATCCTTGCTGTCCTCATTTTTAGCACCTTTTGGTCCAATGGCTATAGCGGTATCACCTATGGCATGAAATTGATTCCCTTCTATATCTATCAAATGAAAAATATAATGTTCACCTTCCGACTCACTGCTTAATACCTGAACAGGAAGTGGATGCCGGATATAAGTAAAATCGATTTGATTCAGTTTAAAATGATCAATGCTAAAGTGATTCATAGATTTATTGGCGGTTTTCGGGATTTCATAAGGAAATTCATTTAAGCGTCGCACATCCTTTTTAAACGACATTTTTCACAGCACTTTTTATTGGTAATAAAATATTAAGATTAGTCCAACTTTCGTAACTATTCAGCATAAAAAATTAAAAAAATTTTTTTGACAAAATTTTTCTCGAAAAAGCAAAAAATCCATGCCGAATCATAATAGTGGATTCAACGGAACTGAAAATTCAGGGTGAAGGGAATGGAAAGTACGCCAGTTAAGGCTTTAATTAAAGCCAATTCGTCGCTTATCGAGAAAGTAGAAGTTTATCTGGGGTCGAAGGCATTGGCGATATCACGGCGCTGACTTTAACTGCTGATTTGCCTAAATTGGGCCAACTGACTAAAAAAATCAGCGCCCTGGTGAGCGTTGCGCCCTTTTGCCATGATAGCGGTACTCAAAAAGGCAAGCGAACGAAATCGGGAGGACGAACGCAAGGCCGTTCTATACTCTACATGGACGTAGAAAAAACTAAAGAAGTAGCACTCGTTGCCTGCATGAGAAAACCATTAACAGTTGCTAATTCCATGATTAGAAATAATACGGAATGGAACCCTAATCATGGAAAATTAGCTTGATTGTTAACACAGTTGCTCTCCCTTAGGGGGAGAGGGATAATATATCCAAGTTATTTTATGCACGTTTTTAAGCACTTAAAAGAAGTTTTGTAAAGCCCAAATAGTTATTTGATTTTAGCTTCTTTATAGATAACATGCTTACGAACAACAGGATCAAATTTCTTGATCTCCATTTTTTCAGGCATTGTGCGTTTGTTTTTGGTTGTGGTATAAAAGTGACCAGTGCCTTCGGTAGAAATCAGTTTAATTTTATCGCGCATTTTTCTATCTCCTTAAACTTTAGTGCCGTTTTTACGCAAATCCGCCAACACAGCGTCTATGCCGTTTTTATC
Organism: Methylococcaceae bacterium NSP1-1; assembly: GCA_002256465.1. Taxonomy (GTDB): domain Bacteria; phylum Pseudomonadota; class Gammaproteobacteria; order Methylococcales; family Methylomonadaceae; genus Methylobacter_C. The sequence goes on from NQJG01000033.1 coordinate 10,174, forward strand.
AATGATTCGCATTGCTTTCGTGGAAACTCTAAGACGCACCCAACGATTTTCGCTTTCTACCCAGAATCTGTGATGTTGCAGATTTGGAAGAAAACGTCTTTTGGTTTTGTTGTTTGCGTGTGATACGTTGTTACCTGTAACGGGTTGTTTACCTGTTACTTGACATACTCTAGACATAATTAACCTCTTGGTGTGCCTAAATTCAAAAGTTAGCCGATCTTTATACCAAAAAATCTTTTCAAGGTAAATAACAATCTATAAAATAAACCCCATATCTTCTTCCCCAGTAATTAAAACAGGACAATAATGCCTATTAAACTCGGTATGGTCATGGACTCCATTGACCATATCAATATCAAAAAAGATACCAGTTTTGCCATGTTACTTGAGGCTCAGTCCAGGGGTTGGGAACTGCATTATATGGAACTTAATGACTTGTTTCTAAGAAATGGCAGATCTTATGCCAGAACCCGAACTCTAACTGTTCAGCGCAACACGCAACAATGGCATCAGTTTATTTGTGAGCAAGATATTCCGCTGGATCAACTGAATGTCATTATGATGCGGAAAGATCCGCCTTTTGATCAGGAATATATTTATGCCACTTATTTGCTGGAACGCGCTGAAAGTATGGGTGTCTATGTTGTCAACAAGCCGCAATCGCTGCGAGATGCCAATGAAAAACTTTTTACCGCATGGTTCCCGCAGTGCTGTGCGGAAACATTGGTTGCCAGGGAGCCCGCCAGAATAAGGAGTTTCCTGCATGAACAGGGGGAAATTATTTTAAAACCGCTGGATGGAATGGGCGGAACCTCTATATTTCATTTGCGTCAAAATGATCCCAATCTTAGTGTAATCCTGGAAACCATGACTCAATACAATAGCCGATATGTGATGGCTCAAAAGTATCTGCCGGAAATAAAAGACGGCGATAAGCGCATCTTATTGGTCAATGGCGAAGCAGTACCCTATGCGCTTGCGCGTATTCCTGCACAGGGCGAAACTCGGGGTAATCTGGCCGCAGGAGGGCGTGCGGAAGGTCGTAAATTAACTGAAAAAGATTGGTGGATTGCAAATCAGGTGGGACCGACACTTCGGGAAAAAGGTTTGATTTTTGTCGGGCTGGATGTCATAGGGGATAAGTTGACCGAAATTAATGTTACCAGTCCTACTTGCGCTCAGGAATTGGATCAGCAGTTTGGGCTTAATATAGCGGGTCTATTGATGGATCATATTGAAAACACCCTTCAATAAAATGACAGATAAGGCAATGTTTGCTCCTTCAACTACCCTGTCCAATAATGATTCATTATTGATAGCTTTCTTTGTAGCGGTTATTGTTCATGTTGTCCTGTTATTGGAAATGAATTTCACCACACCCCAACCTGAGAAAATCAATAAACCGATAGACATTACACTAATTAATACTCCTGCGAAAAAAGAACCCGAAAAAGCGAATTTTTTAGCCCAGGAAAATCAGTTAGGTTCGGGTGAGAAAACCAAAAAGCTTGCCCCCCCGGCAGAAAGGCTCCCCAGCCAAGAAAATAGTCAGGCAAAGCAAATCAAAAAGTCAGCGAAAGAAGTGAGTAAGCCCAAAGCAGCACAAAAAATAATTACCCAACAAAAAAAGGCTGAAAAAAAGGTTGTTACAGCTAGTAAAACCGCCGTGGTCAGTCAGCCTGAAAAACATCCGCAATTGACGGCAGAATCATTGCAGCAACAAATTGCACAAATAGGTACAGAAATCAGGCAAAGCAAACCAAGTGCAGAGCAAACCAAAATAAAATTTGTTGATTCGGTAAGCGCTCATAAATATGTTGCCGAACAATATATGAAGGACTGGGAAAGAAAAGTGGAGCGAACGGGAAATCTTAATTACCCGGAAGCGGCAACCAAGAAAAATTTCTCAGGTACGTTAACGATGGATGTTGGGATTAATGCCGACGGGAGCATCTATAGCATCCGCATAAGCAGGTCTTCGGGAAACCCTGCACTGGATGAAGCAGCTAAAAATATTGTCCGCATGAGTGCGCCATTTGCACAATTGCCTTTAGATCTGCGTAAGGAACTTGATGTTCTGGTGATTACCCGTGTCTGGAAATTTTCTGATGAATCAGGCCTGGTCACTCGATAAATAGTTGCTTAAGTCACCATAACCTTCGATACTAAGGATCATGAATCAAGCTACTTACTTAAATAACCAGTTTATTATCGCCATGCCTAACTTGGCAGATCCTAATTTTTTTCATACTGTTACCTATTTATGTCAACACAATGAAGAAGGTGCTTTAGGTATCGTCATTAACAGGCCAGCGGAAATGAAGCTGGGCGAAATTTTTAAGCAAATGAATATACGCGTTACATCAACGGGCGCCGCAGAAATACAAGTTTTTGCAGGTGGACCGGTACAGCAGGAACGCGGTTTCGTACTGCACACTACAGGCGGGGGTTGGGACGCTACTATGGTCGTTTCAGAGTCAATTTCCTTAACGACATCGCGTGATGTTATTGAGGCTATTGCTGTTGGTAAAGGCCCTGATCAGTATCTTATCGCTTTAGGATATGCCGGCTGGGGTGAGGGTCAGCTGGAGCAGGAAATATTGGCAAATGCATGGCTGAATACGCCCTATAGTAAACATGTCTTATTTGATACGCCGATTGACAGGCGTTGGCGCGCAGCAGCTGGACAAATTGGTATTGATATTAACTTGTTAACGACACCGGCGGGACATGGCTAAGCTGGATCCATTATTAACAAAAATCAACACTGATACTTATCTGGGCTTTGATTTCGGCAATAAAAAAATAGGTATTGCTATTGGTCAAATTATCACTACTACAGCAAGCCCATTGCAGACAATTCGCTCTATCAATCAAAATCCCAATTGGGAAATAATCACCAGACTGATTGAAGAGTGGCGGCCTGCAGGACTTGTAGTCGGCATTTCCAAACAGGCTGACGGCTCGGACAACCCGATTACACCGCGTATGTTAAAATTCTGCCGCCAATTGGAAGGTCGTTATCAACTGCCTGTTTATCAACAGGATGAAACTTTATCGACATTCGAAGCTAAACAAATGTTGTTTGATGAAGTTAATGTTAATGCAAACAGGCTTTGGGAGGTACAGGATCAACTCGCAGCCCAGCTTATTTTACAAACCTGGTTAAATGACTATAAGAAAAGGATCATTAAGTGCTAGAAATACATGATTTACTCAATAGGCTGGAAGCCGAACTAAAACGCATTATTATTGAAAGACAGCTGACTGATCCGCTAATGATAGGTATTCGCA
>NQJG01000214.1 GCA_002256465.1 Methylococcaceae bacterium NSP1-1
ATCAGTCACCCATTCAAAAACAGTCTTGCTGTAATAATCCAGTCCGCGCACCAATCTGGAATTAAGTTCGTAGCTGATCCCCAGATCGTTTAATGTTTCGGTTAATGCATTGAAATGTTTCAGGCTTTCATCGCCCAGATAAGCCATTAATTCGGGCGCATTGGCAACCAGGTTTTGCATGGCCGGGTTCTTGGTGTCCAGAATCCGCAAGGGATTGGTCTCCAACCGGCGTAAACTGTCTTCATCCAGCTCATCCAGGTGCTCCTGGAAATAGCCGACCAATGTTTCCCGATAAGCCAGCCGTTCAGCAATAGTGCCCAGGGAATTCAGCTGCAAGCGCACTTTATCGCGGATACCCAGCTTTTTCCATAAGCGATCCATAATCAGAATCAATTCAGCATCGATATCAGGACCCGACATGCCATAAGTTTCAACACCCAATTGAATAAACTGGCGATAACGTCCCTTTTGCGGGCGTTCATGGCGATACATGGGGCCGTAATACCATAACCTGTGCACCTGATTATGTAACAGCCCATGCTCCAGACAGGCTCTAAGACAGCCTGCCGTCCCTTCCGGGCGCAAGGTTAAGGAATCTCCGTTACGATCCTCAAAGGTGTACATTTCTTTTTCGACTATATCGGTCACTTCACCAATAGAGCGCTTGAAAAGTTCTGTTTTTTCTACGATCGGCAAACGGATTTCACTATAACCATAAGCACCCAGCACGTCTCTTATCATGTGTTCCGCGTACTGCCAGAGCGGTGTTTGTTCGGGAAGCACATCGTGCATCCCGCGAATCGCTTGTATATTATTAGCCATGTTGGTCAGAATGGCCTGTTATTGTATAACGGGCTTGGTTTGTTTTGCTTCATCTGAAAGTGGAAATTTTTCCAATAATAAATTTTGGTATTCTTTTGAAAGCGCAGTATTTCCGAGTGCACGTTCCGTTTGCATACCGAACCATAAAGTTCCTGAGGTATGGTCTGCAACGCCAAGGTATCGTTGTAAATAGCCTTTTGCCGCCCAATATTCGCCGCTTTGATAACTGATTTTTTGCATTTCCAGCAATGCCGGCGCGTAAGTATTATTAAGTATCAATGCTTGCTTAAAGTAAGCTTTGGCACTTTGATTTTGTTTCATTGCAAGCTGGCAACGCCCGGCATTTGTTAATGCCAGCCACTGTCTATCATTCAACTGAGTCGTAATCGCCTGGCTCAATAAAGCCATGCCTTTTTCATATTCGCCACGGTCACAGAGGAAACGGCCAAAGTTGTTTTGTACACTCCAATCATTAGGTGACGCATCCAGTGCCATTTCATAATGATCTTTGGCTTTGTCGTAGTCATTTAATTTTTCATACAAAAAAGCAAATGCATTAAGCACCTGAGCATTATCGGGATCTTTTTTTAATGCCAGCTGTAAGTTCTCTTTAGCTACTTCCAACTTATTCAGATCCATGTAGCGCACCCCAAGTTGCAAATAAATACTGGCCGAATCATCATTTTTAGTGCTTTTTACGGTCGATGAAGTGCAAGAAGTTAATACAACAGCTATAAGTACACCACTAGTAAGGCGATTAATTTTTTTCGATATGTCAGGCTGCACGCTCTGAACCTACTGCCTTTAGCTTCAGGTGTCTGCGGCTTTTATCCTCAACTTGTCCAACCAATTGACCACAGGCTGCATCAATATCTTCCCCGCGGGTCTTTCTAACCGTCGTGACTATCCCGGCATCGTTTAAAACAGTTTTGAAACGATTAATTGTTTCACTGCTTGAACATCGATAAGCGTTATTGGGAAACGGATTAAAGGGTATCAAGTTAAGTTTTGACGGAACTGTTTTTAATAATTTAATGAGTCCGCGAGCATCCTGCATGGAGTCATTAATACCATCAAGCATCACGTATTCAAAGGTAATTGTGCGCCGTGGTGCAATCTTTGCGTTATCCCTGCATGCTTCCATTAACTCCTTTAATGGATATTTTTTATTAATCGGAACCAGTTCATCTCTCAATTCATCGGTGACTGCATGTAATGATACGGCGAGACTGACATCACACACTTGCGTCAAGCGATACATGGCCGGCACGACCCCTGAAGTACTGATGGTCACTCTGCGCTTGGAAAGCCCAAAGGTGAAATCATCCATCATCAGATTCACGGCAGCAACTACATTGTCAAAATTTAGCAAGGGTTCGCCCATGCCCATCATGACCACATTGGTAATTTTCTTTGAATCTCCCAAGCGTTTTTGCGCAACAATGACTTGGCCAATAATCTCTGCTGTCGTCAGATTACGGTTGAAACCTTGCTGGGCAGTAGAACAAAAAGTACAAGCCAGCGCGCAACCGATTTGTGATGAAACGCATAGAGTACCGCGCCCTTCTTCAGGAATGAAAACCGTTTCGACTCGATTACCGCAACTGGTTTGCAATGCCCATTTGCGGGTACCATCGCTTGCGATTTGTTCGATCACAATCTCTGGAGTGGCCAGGTAACAATTTTCCTTGAGCCAGGCACGCAAAGACTTGCTTAAATTGGTCATCAGGTCGAAATCTTCTACACCTTCCTGATAAATCCATTTAAGCAACTGTGTCGCCCGAAAAGGTTTTTCGCCTAAATCGACAAAAAAGGCCGCAAGACCTTTTCTGTCGTAATCAAGCAAATTAAATTTTTTGGGCTTAACGGGTTCTAGCACAGATTTCATTGTCCGAGAAAAAGAAAGCGATTTCTCTTTTTGCGGTTTCGAGAGCATCTGATCCGTGTACAGC
>NQJG01000215.1 GCA_002256465.1 Methylococcaceae bacterium NSP1-1
CATCGGTCTTCTTAATGATTTACACGTACCCGCCAGCGCTGAAATAGTCCTGGAGGGGTTTATCTATCCCGGAGAAACCGCACCGGAAGGTCCGTTTGGCGATCATACCGGTTATTACAATGAAGTCGATGAATTTCCGGTTTTCACGATAGAACGCATCACCCAACGCCAGGCGCCTATTTATCACAGCACGTTTACCGGCAGACCACCGGATGAACCTGCTGTCTTGGGAGTTGCCTTAAATGAGGTCTTCGTACCCATTTTACAAAAACAATTTCCCGAAATTGTCGATTTTTACCTGCCGCCTGAAGGCTGTTCTTATCGTATGGCCGTCATCAGCATGAAAAAGCAATATGCCGGCCATGCCAAACGCGTAATGCTGGGAACGTGGTCCTATTTGCGGCAATTCATGTACACCAAGTTTGTCATTGTCGTCGATGATGACGTTAATGTCCGCAACTGGGAAGATGTCATCTGGGCAATCACCACGCGCATGGATCCAGCCAGGGATTTAACGATACTGGAAAATACCCCGATTGATTACCTTGATTTCGCTTCACCTGTTTCCGGCCTGGGCTCAAAAGTGGGCTTTGATGCGACCAATAAATGGCCCGGGGAAACCAACAGGGAATGGGGCAGACCGATTGTAATGTCGCCCGAGATTATCAAGAAAGTGGATGCTATGTGGGATTCTTTATTTTAAATCAATGTAAGCCAGGTAAGGCAAGCTGTGCGTATCTTTCGGCTCGCATCCTGATACCGTATTGGTAGTTTGTTGACGCGTAACCTCCCATCCGCACTCTTTATGCTCAATCTAACAATCCAATACATCCCATTTTAGGCTACATTCTACGCAACACCACAAACAGAGAAAATTATGCTTACAAGGTACCCTACTATTGTTATTACGGCAGGGTATCTATTCGACTAACAACCTCACTAGATGCCAGCTCCAATCCATTCTTATAACACATGATGGCATTGTCTTTATCGCCTTGTGTAAATAACAAATCGCCCAGTAATTGATAAGCCTGAACGGTAGGTTCAGCAGCAATGCTTTTAGCTAGATAGCTTTCAGCCTTAAAGTTATCGCCACACTTAACCGCCAGTTTACCCATAACCGCTAACAAAACAGCATTTTCCTGATGCACATAAGACCATTTCTCCGCGGTTTCAAGCTGCTTTGAAACATTGCTGGACTGGATACTGCCAAACAACGCTACTAAAGTTTCATCCCAATTCACTGACAATACATCAGCCAGATTCTGCTCAATTTCAGCGCCCGCTCCGGCTTCAATCATTGAGGCAAAATAGATAGCCGAAATACCTGGCATGGATTTTATGTAATTAGGAATTTCCGACCATAGTGATTGGATTTCCTCAGTGTTGCCTTTTTCTGCAGATTGCTTTAACAATTGACTGTATGCTTCAGTCTCCAGCAATTTTACTTCGGCTTCCATCAGAATCTTATTAGTATGCAATGACGGAATCAGTTTTCTTATGCCTTGCCAATCGCCTACATGTTGATAAGTTTGATGCAACAATTTTAGAACATTGGCATGAGTCGGGTCGATTGAATGCAACCGGGTCAACGTTTCGAGTGCTTGTTCAAACTGATTGCCTGACAAATGCAGTTCAGCTTGTGTGAGTCCTATCAGCACACTGGAATCAGGCGCCTGGTCAGCAGCTTTTTTTAAGTATTCATCTCTTTTATCAAACGCTCCACGAGATTGGGCTGCTCTTGCCGCAGTCAAATAATGAATTAACGGCGCACCACTGTGAGAAGCGTGCTTGATTAAAACCTTTTCCGCCCTTTCCCAGTTACCTTCGGCAGAGTCAACTAAGCCAGCGATCAACGCTTCTTGAGATCGGTTAAATTTAATATTTTTACCTCGGTTTTTGAGTTGTCCGGGCAATCTGAACAGCCAGCCCAATAACCTGAAGAACAAATAAAATACAAAAAAACCAATGATCAGACTGACTGCAAAAACCACCAGCGACGTTTCCAATGACCAATGTCCAATACCAATCAGCACATAACCTGGATTATCATATCCTTGCAGCCATTTACTAACAAAAAAAGCGGCTGCAGCGGTAGCAAGAAGAGAGCCTAGAAAATATAATAATTTTTTCATCAAGTATTCTCTATTATTGCGTTGCTGGTACTGCTTCAGTTGGAGCGGCTGTTTCGGGCGGCTTTATTGCTTCAGCCGGTTTTATTGATTCAACTGGAGCATCCGTTTCTGCCGGCTCCATTGCTTTATCTGTTTCTATTCTCAGTTTAGTTATATCTCTAAGCATTTTTAACGATGAACTGATATCGGGGAACTGGCTATGAATTTTAATGTTAGTAAAACGATCCAGCTCTGCAATAAAGTTTTCAAAATCTGTGTTCCTGGTAAAATGCTGCGCTGTCCATTTTTTTGCATCCGCCAGACTTGATTGATAAAGTGCTTCATTGTGCTGAACCAGTGAAATTTTCACCATTTCCAATTTCACTCTTAATTGCTCACGAATAAATTGCGCTTCTTGGGGTGTCAGCACCTCTTTAACTTCATGTTCTGTGTGCCTGATAGTAACTATGCCTTCCAGCTCATCTATGGCAGAATCAAGCAGTCCTTGATCTTCTGTTGTTTTGCTGGATTGTTCCTTTACTTCGGTAGGCTCTGTTAATTCTTTACCTACATAAGGCAAAACCAGCACTAATTTATCAACTTGATCTTGCAATGTCTGAATTGAAGCATACATACCGACAATATCAGGCGCGTGTTTTTCCCAGTTGACGTTGTACCCGTGCAATTGCATCATTCAACTCTTTGCGAGTACTTTCCAGTTTTTCGCTGTGTAACTGAGAGAAGTCAGCGAGAGTTTTAGTAAAATGGGTATCTTTACCGGCAATATTGGCTTCCAGAGTCGCAAGTTGGGACTGAATGGCGGTAAGCTGGGACTGATAGTCAGCAATCTGCCTTGACATCTGTCCTTTAACTTCACCACCTAAACCTTCCTGCTCACTCCGCAATTGCGTAAAAAGATAAAAACCGGCACCTGCAAGCCCAATAATAATGAGCAGAATAATAATGCCAAACCAGAATCCGCTACGCGACCGTCGGGCTTGTTTAGTTTCTCCCAGATCTTGTTCTTGTTGTTCACTCAATTCGGCCACTCTATTCCCCCTGTTACACACAATGTTACTGTCTCGAGAATTGCTGCATCTGAAGGAC
>NQJG01000216.1 GCA_002256465.1 Methylococcaceae bacterium NSP1-1
TTCAATTTCTATGGCCATCAGATTTCTCCGCAGTTGTTGCTGCCATTGCAGTATGGAGGCGTTTGTGTACCAGGGCAACCACACAAATACAATGTTCCGGTTTCAACTTCTATAGCCAGTGGAGAATAAGTTTTAGTTACCATAATATATTAGGATATAAATGTAGGATATACGTTTACGAAAAAAAGGAATTATAAAATAAACTTTATGTCGCCATGATAATACAGGCAATAGATATGGAAATGTTGATAATTTAAACTGTTAATGTTTATGGTTTAATCGAATGGTAAAAGTCCCGCTTTATTTAATCGGCTAGCAATGCTAAAGTAATACTTTATTAAATTACTGGGTATTTATTTATGATTTCCAGTGGTTTATGAACTTTTTTAACTTTTAATTAGGACACTCAAATGGCTTTCGAACTTCCTGCTTTACCTTATGCTAAAAACAGATTAGTACCCCATATTTCAGAAGAAACTTTAGAGTATCATTATGGTAAACATCACCAAACTTATGTAACAAATCTGAATAATCTCATTCCAGGCACTGAATTTGAAGGATTATCTCTGGAAGAAATTATCGTAAAATCTTCGGGTCCGATTTTCAATAATGCTGCGCAGGTCTGGAATCACACCTTTTATTGGAATAGCTTGCTTCCAAATGGTGGCGGTGAACCCACTGGCGCATTAGCGGATGCAATTAATACAACGTTCGGCTCATTTGCAAAGTTTAAGGAAGAATTTACTAAATGCGCTATAACAACATTTGGTTCAGGTTGGGCTTGGTTAGTAAAAAATGCTGATGGCACTTTAGCGTTAGTAAGTACCAGTAATGCCGGTTGCCCATTAACTACAGGACAAAAACCTTTATTGACCTGTGATGTTTGGGAACATGCATACTATATTGACTACCGTAATGCACGTCCAGCCTATCTGGAAGCGTTTTGGGCATTAGTGAACTGGGATTTTGCTGCGGCTAATTATTCAGCATAATCTAAAAGATAAACCTTCTGTGTCTTTTGATGCAGAAGGTTTTTTTATGGGTATGATAAAAGCACATCTAAAGTACAAGAAAAATTACCTTATTCGCCTTTAACCTTGTACTTATTAAGTTTCATTACCATTTTATAAAAGACTACTTCACAGTAACAGCGGCTGTAAAATTTACAATAGGTGATAGATATGTTTAAAAAACTAGTATGTTTATGGGTTTTGCTACCAGCAGTCGTTTGTGCGGAAGTTTCAATACCTGAACAAATTAAACCGCCAAGTGGAAATAATCCTGTTTTGACCGTATATGCAAAAGGTGATCAGATTTATCAATGCTCCCTGAATGATGGTGTTTATTCATGGCAAGTACAAGCTCCTGATGCCAGGTTATTTGATGCGCAAGGTAACATTGTAGGGAATCATTATTCTGGTCCTATTTGGGAGTATAAGGAGGGTAGTCGCGTAGTTGGGCGAGTGCTTAATAAAATCGATATTGCGCCAGATTCCTCTATTTCCTGGCTACTGGTCGAGGTAGTAGCGCATAAGGGTAATGGTTTATTTGCGGACGTGAGCTTTATCAACAGGGTTAATACTCACGGGGGAGTGCCTCCCATATCGGGATGTGATTCAAATCATCTGGGCGGAGAGAAACGGGTGGACTATACAGCTGATTATATTTTTTATACTAAAGGCCGAGTTTCAGTTCCCTGAGTTTCATCAACGCATAGACCGATTCTAAATAAGGTGTTGTTATGCTTGAGCGATTGGCTGCTCGTAAAGCATTGCCCAGTATGGCTTCTGTTTCCATCGGATGGCCGTTTTCATAATCCAGAAGCATACTGGTTTTATAGGGCGGCATTACGTATGTGTTAGCTATATTAACATCAACTATGTCGTCAGGCAGCCGGTGTCCACACACTTCAGCAATCCGGCAAATTTCCTGCATAATGCCGCGTACAAAAGCTTCCTGGGATTGCAGGATACTCAAAGTTGGCAATCCCCCCGATAATACCGATAAAGGATTAAAGGGTGCGTTCCATACACATTTCTTCCAACGTTCGGTCACAATATTCTCAGTCGTTGTACATTCAATGCCCGATTGTGTGATTAATTTGCAAAATCGCATTGTTTTATGGCTGACCGAGCCAGGTAAATTACCTAATGTCAGTCGACCATAGGCCAAATGCAATATTTCACCCTTCGTTATTTGATTGCAACAAATAAACGCCAGTCCGCTAATGATTTGATTGTCGGGAAAAGCAGAAAGAATTTCCTGCTCGATTTCTACGCCATTCTGGATAAATATAATGGCCGTGTCGGCGGTTACGACCGGGCGTATCAAGGCCACTCGATCAATAGAAGGAACAACTTTGGTGCAAAGTAAAACGTAATCTACAGTACCTTTATATTCGGCAGCATTTTTCAGAACTTCTGAAGGCTTAAATACCCATGTACCAAGTTTATGGCTATCGATAATAAAGCCATTTTGTTTGACGTATTCATAATCAGAGCGACAGACGACAGCTACGTCAGCGCCCGCCTTTGCGAGCAATGAACCATAGAACCCGCCAATTGCGCCAGCTCCAATAACAAGTACTTTAGGGGGCTTGCTTTTCTTCATCCAGGATTTGCTTTAAGAATGGAATAGTTAACTTGCGTTTGGCCGCCAACGATGCCCGATCCAGTTTTGTCAGAAGAACCCATAAAGAAGACAGGTCTCTGTCGTAATGAGCCAGTAAAAAACGTCCTGCTTGAGGCGATATTTCGAAGCC
>NQJG01000001.1 GCA_002256465.1 Methylococcaceae bacterium NSP1-1
CGCCTCAGGCACGCCGAGCCGGCAATTTTCTCTGGGTACAGGCGTGAAATTAAGGACAACAATTAATTCTTCAGATTGGTTTTTACGACGGTAACTGATGATTGACTGCTGTACATCATGACAATCAATCCACTCGAAGCCATGATGATCAAAATCATGGGTAAATAAAGCCGAATGTGTTTGGTAAATATGATTCAGATCTTTAACTAATGTTTGCACGCCCTTGTGATGAGCATAATCCAATACATACCAATCCAAATCCTTGTTGGAATTCCATTCAGTACCTTGCCCAAATTCACATCCCATAAACAACAGCTTCTTACCAGGATAAGTGTACATGAAGGTATATAACAGCCGTAAATTGGCGAAGCGCTGCCATTCATCCCCCGGCATTTTGTTAACCAAAGACCCTTTGCCATGTACTACCACTTCGTCATGAGAAAAAGGCAGGGTGAAGTTTTCGGTAAAGGCATAGAGCATACCGAAAGTGAGCTGATCATGATGATACTTGCGGTGGATGGGTTCCTCACTCATATAAGACAATACATCATGCATCCACCCCATATTCCATTTCATGGAAAAACCCAAACCGCCGGTCCATGTTGGACGTGTGACTTGAGGCCAGGAAGTGGATTCTTCAGCCATCATAACCGTACCAGGATGCAGCTCGTGGGTGACGGTATTAAGTTCCCTGAAAAAATCAATAGCCTCCAGATTCTCGTTGCCGCCATACATGTTGGGAATCCAGTCATTTGCTTCGCGGGAATAATCGAGATAAAGCATGGAAGCCACAGCATCAACTCTTAAACCATCAAGATGAAATTCTTCCAGCCAAAAAATCGCGCTGGCCAATAAAAAGTTTTTAACCTCATTACGTCCATAGTTATAGATAAGGGTACCCCAGTCACGGTGTTCGCCTTTACGCGGGTCTTCATGCTCATATAGGGCGCTACCGTCAAAGCGGGCAAGGGCAAAAGCGTCTTTAGGGAAATGCGCAGGGACCCAGTCAAGAATAATGCCAATATCGTTTTGGTGACAGGTATCGACAAAATAGCGGAAATCATCGGGCGTGCCGTGACGACTGGTCGGGGCAAAATAACCCGTAGTTTGATAACCCCATGAGCCATCAAAAGGATGCTCAGTAATAGGCAACAGTTCAATATGGGTAAAGCCCATTTGCTTAACATAATTAACAAGTTCGACAGCGAGTTCCCGATAAGTGAGGAAATTTCCCTGATTATCGCGTCGCCAGGAGCCCAGATGGACTTCGTAAATAGCCATGGGTTCATGCAGCCAATCGTGCTTGGCACGCTGCATCATCCAGCGCGTGTCCTGCCAGGTATAGCTTTTTTCCTTAACTACAATTGACGAAGTGCTGGGCCGGAATTCAAATTGCTGCCCATAAGGGTCTGTTTTTACTAAAATCTCGTTGCTATTGCGATTTAAAATTTCAAATTTGTATAAGCAACCTGCTTTTAGGCCAGGAATGAATATTTCCCAAATTCCGCTACCACCGAGACTACGCATAGGATTACAACGGCCATCCCAGCGATTAAAGTCACCGACCACACTCACCCGGCCAGCATTGGGAGCCCATACAGTAAATAAAACCCCATCAATACCATCAACACTATGCAGGTGGCCGCCCAGTTTTTGATAAATATGCCAGTGTTTACCTTCTCCGAATAAATGTTGGTCAAAGGGTGGTAATTGTGGGCCAAAGTCATACGGATCATAGTTCTCGTGAGCGTAACCGTTTTTATCTACCCAGTTTAATTTGTAGTGTTCCGTCAATTCTCCTTCTTTGGCGTAATACTCAAAAAAATCCGTACCGGTTATCCGGTTAAGAACAGGTCCATTATTGCTAAAACGAACCGTTTCTGCATAGGGCAGATATACTTTAATCAAGATTTGATTGTTCTTTGGATGACGACCCAAAACTGAAAAAGGATCATGATGCTTCGCTTCCATAATTTTTATGGAATCGGGATCAAGTTTGTTTTCTTCTTTTTTTACTGCTACGGTTTTTGCAGGCCCAGGGACTGGCGATTTTACTTCTTCTGCTTTTTCAGGATTTTTAGCATCTGCTGGCACATCTTTTCCTTCTTTTTTTGTTGCCATGGTTTTAGCGGGCCCAGAGGACGGTGCTTTAGCTTCTGTTTTTGGATTTTCGGTTTTCTTGGGATTAACATCAAGTGTGCTTGATACTGTTTTTTCTTCTAAAGTTTTTGCAGATTCAGAGTTAGGCGTGTCCGCTTCCGGTTTAGCTGCGGTAGTTTTTGTAGCTTCAGAGTCAATTGTGTTATTTGAACGCTTTTTCACTTTGAATGGCCTCGGTGTAGTAGTAGAATGATTGTTTGGTGAATCTTACCAAAATAACCTACAGTTGTAATATCTATATCAACATGGAGATGAAAAATGTCAGCGTCAAGCAATCAAAAGCATGATCATAATGTCGGTCATTTAACCCGTAACACAATCGCATTAATACTGGCTGGTGGCCGTGGCTCGCGGTTGATGAACATGACAGATTGGCGCGCCAAGCCGGCTGTGCCCTTCGGTGGCAAGTTTCGAATTATTGATTTTCCGTTATCCAATTGCGTGAATTCCGGCATACGCAAAATTGGTATTTTGACTCAATACAAGGCGGACTCTCTCATTCGCCATATTCAGCAAGGATGGGGGTTTTTGCGCGGTGAGTTTGGTGAATATGTTGACTTAATGCCCGCCCAACAAAGACACAGTGAAGATTCCTGGTATAAAGGTACGGCTGACGCAATTTTTCAGAACATCGATATTCTTCGCGCGCGCCATCCTGAACATATTTTGATACTGGCCGGTGATCACATCTATAAAATGGATTACGGTGCTATGCTGGCAGACCATATTGAAAAAAATGCTGATTTAACGATAGGTTGTTTGGAAGTATCGCTGGAAGAAGCAACAGCTTTTGGCGTCATGGATGTTGATGCCAGTCGACGCGTTAAAGCTTTTGTAGAAAAACCTGCAAATCCCCCTGTTATGCCCGGTAGAACCGATACCGCTTTAGCGTCTATGGGCATTTATATCTTTAACGCTCCTTTTTTGTTTGAACAACTGCTTAAAGATGCTGACACCAAAGGCTCTACTAATGATTTCGGTAAAGATATTATTCCTGCTGTTATCGATAAATACATAGTCAATGCGTATCCATTTTTAGACTTACAAAGCGGTGAACAAAGTTACTGGCGTGATGTAGGTACAATAGATGCTTACTGGGCTGCTAATATGGAGTTAATCGGAGTCAACCCCGGTATGAATTTATATGACGACACTTGGCCTATATGGACAAATCAGGAACAAACACCGCCGGCGAAATTTGTTTTTGATGATGATGACAGGCGGGGACAGGCTCTTGACTCGATGGTTTCAGGAGGCTGTGTAATTTCTGGCGCAACAGTAAGGCATTCCTTGTTATTTTCAAATGTCCGTGTCAACTCCTATTCTACTGTGCAAGATTCTATTATCTTGCCTCAAGTCAATATTGCCCGTCATTGCCGCATTACCAAAGCGATTATAGAAAAAGGCTGTGATGTCCCGGAAGGCACCATCATTGGTGAAAATAAAGCAGAAGACGAAAAAAGATTTCATGTTAGCACCGGTGGAGTCGTAGTGGTTACTCCTGAAATGCTGGGGCAAAGATTGCACTACGTTCGGTAAATATACTACACGCGGTCGCAGTTGCGGATTCTAATAAATCAATTTAAAACATTTTTATAGATTGGGTTACGCATGGATACTGGAGCAACTGCCTTGCGATAGCGTAACCCAACATTTCTAAAGAGTTGTCAGAATGCGTTGCAATCTCTTTAGCCAGCCTACAAAACTGTAGTCAACAGCGACAAGCCGCTAGAATTTAACCGTAATTTTAATCGCCACCTACCCTCCGCATAGTTGTAATTAGCGAGAATAAAAATATGCCCGACAAAAAAAAGTTGAAATTGGTCTTGTGCTGGCACATGCATCAGCCGGAGTATAGGGATTTACAAACTGGCGAATTTAAATTGCCCTGGACGTATCTGCATGTCATCAAAGACTATGTCGACATGGTTGCACATCTGGAAGCAGTACCGGAGGCTAAAGCGGTAATCAATTTCGCACCTATTTTACTAGAACAAATTGAAGATTATGCCAATCAAGTCAGTGGTTATTTGCGTAATGGCGTTGCAATCACGGATCCTTTATTGGCGGCTCTGGTTGCCCCCACTATTCCGGAAGAACCTGAAGATCGCTTGCGACTGGTTAAGGACTGTATGCGGGCAAACCGTGAAAGGCAAATCAATCGCTATCCGGCCTTCGTCAAATTAGTTGAAATGACAGAGTGGCTGGAACAGCATTACGGTTCATTGTGTTATGTCAATGCTCAGTTCATTCATGATATTTTGGTCTGGTATCATCTTGCATGGATGGGGGAAACAGTAAAATTAACAGATAGCAGAATAAAGTATCTAATAGAAAAAGGTACTTGTTATTCGATACATGACCGGATTGAAGTTGTACAAATCATTGGCGAACTACTGGCAAATGTGATCCGCAGATATAAGGTATTAGCGAGAAAAGGGCAAATTGAGCTGTCGGTTACTCCTTATGCCCATCCAATTATACCGCTGTTGCTGGACTTGAATACAACACTTGAAGCAATGCCTGATGCGGATTTACCCGAATTAAATGGTTATCCGGGTGGAGAAGATCGCGTAAAATGGCATCTTGAAAAAGGTATTCAGACGTTTAAACGATTTTTTGGCGCCAAACCGAAAGGTTGCTGGCCGTCAGAAGGCAGCGTTAGTCAACAAACGCTAAAAATACTGAGTGACTTCGGCTTTAACTGGACCGCAAGTGGCGGCTCCGTTCTGCGTAATAGTTTAAATCAGCCTGAAAATAATCAACCAACAGGAATACATCATCCGTTTAAGCTAAAAAATACCAAAACAGCCTGCTTTTTTCGGGATGATGGATTATCTGATCTTATAGGTTTTGAATATTCAAAGTGGCATGCCGATGACGCTATTGCTGATTTGATTCATCATCTTGAGAATATAGCTGCTCATGAACCCGGAGATAAAGTAGTTTCAATCATCATGGACGGCGAGAATGCCTGGGAATATTTCCCGGATAATGGCTACCATTTCCTGAGCGCTCTATATAGCCGATTGGCTAGTCATCCATCAATTGAACTTACAACTTTCTCGGAATGTTTAAAATCTAAAACCCTCGTTAAACCCTTATCGAAATTGGTTGCAGGGAGTTGGGTTTACGGGACCTTTTCAACCTGGATAGGTTCTTCTGACAAAAATCGTGGATGGGAGATGCTTGGCGATGTAAAATATGCATTCGATAAAGCCCTAGCAACCAACAGATTAACCGATAAACAAATCCAGCAGGCTGAACTTCAGCTTGCTGTTTGTGAAGGTTCGGACTGGTTCTGGTGGTTTGGTGATTATAACCCGGGCGAAGCCGTCAGTAACTTTGAACAACAATTTCGACTTAATTTAGCCAATCTGTATCGATTATTAGGCGAACAGCCTCCAGCATATCTGGCACTGTCATTTACTCAAGGTTCTGGTGATCCAGCCATGGGTGGAGCAATGCGGCCAGGCATTGAACATTAACTAGAGATCACAACGTGTGAATAACCTTTTAAATAAACGCCGTGCAGGCGTTCTGCTGCATATTACCTCGTTGCCAGGTACTGACAAACAAGGTAATTTGGGTCAAGATGCCTATAATTTTGTCAATTTTTTGCATGACTCTGGAGTTACTGTATGGCAAACTCTTCCTTTGGGGATGACCCATGCGGATGGTTCTCCTTATCAATGCTTATCTGCTCATGCCGGCAATCCGGAATTAATTGATATTGAAGGGTTAGTACAACCGGGTTGGTTACAATTATCCGAGCACTGTGAAGAATGCCAGAGCACTTCCGCGTTCAACAAAAGCTGCTTGATTGCAAAGGCTTATCATGGTTTTTTAAAGCGTGCTGAACGACGCGACTGGGACGACTTTGCACATTTTTGTCAGGAAAAGGCATTTTGGCTTGATGATTTTGCCTTGTTTATTGCCCTTAGAAATGTTTTTAATCAACAATGCTGGAATCAATGGCCTGAGCCTTTCAAAGAACGAGATTCAAAAGCACTCAAGGAAGCACGCCACCGATTATCAACGGCAATCGAAGAAATTAAATTCGAACAATATGTCTTTTTCCGGCAATGGATGACCTTAAAAACCTATGCTAATGAGCGGGGGGTACTTTTATTTGGCGATATCCCCATTTTTGTGTCTTATGACAGTTCTGATGTCTGGGCTAATCGCGAGGTTTTCAAACTCGATGAATCTGGTGAAATGTTAGTCGTCGCCGGCGTACCGCCTGATTATTTTTCTGCGACAGGCCAGCGTTGGGGCAACCCGCATTATGATTGGAAATATCTAAAGAAAACCTGGTTTAAATGGTGGATTGAGCGGATGCAAACTCAGCTTGAACAGTTTGACATTCTGCGTATCGATCATTTTCGTGGACTTGAAGCTGCGTGGGAAATACCCGCCGATGAACCCACAGCGCAAAATGGTGAGTGGGTTAAAGCTCCGGGGAAAGCCTTATTGAAGGAAATGAAAGAAAAACTGGGTTCGATTCCCCTAGTGGCTGAAGATCTCGGCATCATTACCGACGAAGTTGAAGCATTAAGAGATGAATTCAGTTTACCCGGCATGAAGATATTACAGTTTGCATTCGGTAGTGGGCCTGATAATCCCTATTTACCGGACCATTATGAAAGGAACTGTGTTGTTTATACTGGGACTCACGATAACGATACAACATTGGGTTGGTCATATAGCATCAGTGAATATGAGAGAAACTATGCTTACGATTATCTGGGCAACCCGTCCATTTCACTGCATTGCGCACTTATACAAGCGGCATTGGGCTCGGTTGCCAATCTTGCTGTAATACCCAT
Source organism: Methylococcaceae bacterium NSP1-1 (assembly GCA_002256465.1). Classification (GTDB taxonomy): domain Bacteria; phylum Pseudomonadota; class Gammaproteobacteria; order Methylococcales; family Methylomonadaceae; genus Methylobacter_C. The sequence continues at coordinate 6,990 of NQJG01000001.1, forward strand.
GCAGGATATTCTTGAACTGGGTTCCGAAGCGCGCATGAATACGCCAGGTACTACAGTGGGCAACTGGAAGTGGCGTTTTCAGTGGGACCAACTGCCTCACGAGCGAGCCACCCGATTTGCCTATCTGGTATCATTATTTAACCGGAATTGATTTGAAAGCTGGTTTCAAGGAACAAGGTAAAAGGTTGTACTCTGTTGATCCTTTTACCTTGAACCCGCTTTATTCAATCATCATCACGAGCAACTTCTTTCGTAATCGGTAACAAAGGAATATTGTAACTGGCTATAATTGCCTGAATCTTATCTGCCTTGGTCGCAATCAGTTTGTCAAGCGCTGCTTTTCTCGCCTTATCACCATTACGAACACCCATCGCCATAGCAAAATCAAACTTTATTCCTGGCGTTGATTTCATCGGAATCATAATGTAGCTGTTCTTTGGACTTTGTGCAGTGACATAGGCCGCCATTGGCCCCCACAAAATAACCATATCTATTTTTTTGGCTTTAAGATCCTTATCTATCTGCATAGCCGTATTATTTTCACTATCCCCGGACATCGATTGGTAGGGGATACCTTGATCGAGCAAACCATTTTGTTGCAGCCATGTCGTTCCAGGGCCGCGATCGAACATAGCAATTTTTAATGACTCCTGCCTTTGCAAAGGCAGCTCGGTTAATTGATTGGCGTCTTTAATATCATCCCAACCGCGTCCTTTCGCAATCAACAGCACATAAGTTGATTTATAGTAGGGCGCAGTGGTTAAGGTCAAATCATATCCCGCCGGAACCCCCATTACGATGTCGCATTTAAACTTATCACTGTCTGCATCCCATTCGTTTACCGGCGCAGTTAAGGTATTGCGAATAAAACCAATACGTTGGGCAAACCATGTATATTCAATTTTTTGCCCCAGTTCTTTGGCAAATAATTCGGCGATTTTATTTTCAAAACCGTCTTTATTTTTTGTTGAATACGGGGGATTCAGTGGATCAGCACATACTTTAAATTTTTCTTCGGCTGAAGCCGGTAATATGATCGCAGCTAAACATAGCCCTGCAAGTATTTTTGTAACACTCATTTTTTTTCCTTTTGTGGATTTATAAATACCCGATGCAAAGCGCCTGTATTAATTGGTTTCGCAGCAACACTGGATATGCCAGCTTTGGTCATAGAACACGGACAACACTAATTAGACGAATTTCAACGGATTTTATTTTTTATCAATATTTATCAGTCAAATCGGTGTTGCCTGTGTTCTCATTATTTCTTGCTGGTGGCTATCTAAAAACTAAGCCAACCCGATCCGAATGAAGTCGCAAAAACAAGACTGACAATGGTCATCAATTTAATCAGAATGTTCAGAGACGGTCCACTGGTATCCTTGAAAGGATCACCAACCGTATCTCCAACCACTGCCGCTTTATGCGCATCGGAACCTTTTCCGCCAAATTGCCCGGTTTCAATCCACTTCTTCGCATTATCCCACGCACCACCGGCGTTAGCCATCATCACTGCCAGCAAAAAGCCGGAAGACATAGTACCAACGAGGAGACCGGCCAGGGCTTCTTTACCCAAAATAAACCCAACAACCAACGGTACAACAACCGCCAATGAGCCTGGTAAAATCATTTCGCGCAGAGCACTTTCCGTACTGATCGCGACACAGGTTTTGTAATCGGGCTCTCCTGTACCTTCCATCAAACCTGGAATTACATTGAACTGCCGACGCACCTCGAACACAATCTCGTGGGCAGCCTTGCCGACAGCCATCATGGTTAGTGCCGAAAAAAGATAAGGCATCATGGCGCCAATCAAGATACCAGGCAGCATCGTTGGGCCGAGGATATTCAGGTTGTCAATTTTTGCAGCCGTTACATAAGCGGCCAATAACGCTAACGCCGTTAATATAGCAGAACCAATGGCAAAGCCTTTGCCTGTAGCAGCTGTGGTATTGCCCAGGCTATCCAAAGCATCGGTACGATGACGCACCTCAGCGGGCAAATGACTCATCTCAGCAATGCCACCCGCATTATCAGCGACCGGTCCATACGCATCTGTTGCCAAAGTAACACCCAGGGTACTTAACATGCCTACACCCGCTACTGCTACAGCATAAAGACCGGCAGCAATTGTGCCATCGGCTTTAAAACCTAGCCAAATGCTGAGCAGGATAGCCACCGCGACAATTAACACCGGCAATACCGTGCTCATCATACCTACCGCCAAACCTTGAATAATGGTTGTTGCAGCCCCGGTTTGCGTCGCATTGGCAATACCTTGGGTTGGTTTTTCAGTGTAGGAAGTGAAGTATTCGGTCGCATAGGCAATTGCATTTCCGGCAACCAATCCGACCAAAATAACCAGCCAGTAATTAAAGCTGACACCCGATATTAAGACAGATATCAAAGTCAGTCCCAGTACCACGACTGAAGCCCCCCACACGGAACGGCGCAGAGCTGTCAACAGATCCTCCAGCGTGGCATGTTCATTAATCTTTGCGACTTGCTTCCTGAAAAAATGAATGATGCGGCCGGTAACTGACATATCCTCATAGGTACTGGCCAGGGTAACGTCCTGTTCCTCGCCAATCACCATATAGATGCCAAAAAGACTGGAAATGACGCCAACGGAAGCAACCAGAAAGGGAAGCCCTATAAAAGCGGCAGCTGAATCAGCGCCCAACGAGGCCCCCAGTGTCGCTGCGGCAATAATGGAGCCGCTATAGCTTTCAAACAAGTCAGCTCCCATACCCGCGACATCACCCACATTGTCGCCAACATTATCGGCAATTACTGCCGGATTACGTGGATCATCCTCGGGGATGCCCTTTTCGACTTTACCAACCAGATCAGCGCCCACATCGGCTGCTTTGGTGTAGATGCCGCCGCCGACCCGGGCAAAAAGCGCAATACTGCTGGCGCCAAAGCCAAAACCCGTGATATAGGTCAGTTGAGCCGGATTGCCGTTAAATATCAAATATAATAGCGTCATGCCGATGAGACTAAAGCTCACTACAGCCATGCCCATAATCGCACCGCTGCCAAAGGCGACACGCAAGCCTTCATGCAAACCGACACTGGCAGCCGCCGCTGTGCGAACGTTTGCACGCACGGCTACATACATTCCCAAGTAGCCGGCTCCAGCAGATGCAATTGCCCCCACTACAAAACATAGCGCAGTCTGCCACTGCAAAAACAGGGTAATAACCGTAGCAACAATAGCAACAAAAATCGCTATGACACGATATTCTTGTGTCAAAAAAGCCGAGGCCCCCTCTTGAATAGCCTTAGCAATTTTACGCATTGCCGGACTACCTTGATCATAATTTAGAACGCGTTTTGTTTGCCAAAGTACAAATCCGACCCCAACAATACCCATCAATAATGCAATGATAACCGATGCAGTTGCTTGTAACATCATATTCCCCCTCTCCTCTTTATTTAGTTTGGCCAATAGCCAGTAAGCTCACGTTATTTTCTTTTTTTACTTTCATGTTTGTATTTTTATCAACACCTCTCCACGTTTTATTTATCTATGTTGCATTCAGGACTGCAACTGAAGTTAATTCATCAGCATCCGTGTTAAAGGACTATCGCTTTCTACAGGTAGACTTTGATCAGCATCGGTTACACCGCACTGTTCTATGATGCCTGAAAGCTGTTTTACCTGTTCTTTATGTTGTTGAACAAGACTTTCAACTAGACTTAAAACTTCATACTCTATCATGCTAAAAGCGTTAATCAGACCTTTATTGAGTCCTTTTAAAGCACTCTTTTTCAAAGAAGGTTGCGACTTTTTCAAAATAAAATACGGGATCAGCCAAGTCATTGCGATCAACAAGCTGCTGTGTACGGCAAAATCTACACCCAAATAGTGGTTGTCCGTCATGTTGCTCGTGTAATAACCCATGAATACTTTATAGCTTACCCAGGCCATTGCAGTTAACGGTAGCGTAATTTCACATAAACGCATGCATTTTAAAAACACCCGCTGTAATGCGTTGCCTGGATTGGCTAAAGCCAGACGGGTCGCCAATTCAGTCTGTGTCTGCAGGATTTTAGGCGCTTTTTCTCGTATCGCGGATAAGTGTTGTTTTAGCGGATTAACTGGAAGTCCCATCTGGTCCATATCAATTATAAATTCATCCAAAGCATCGTCAAAACGGGCTTGCGCCCAAGCATCCCATAGTGAAGGATTGGTGCTAGCCGGATTTGTTGTTAAGTCGGCTGCGTGTTCCGCATAGTAGGCTGCAGTGTGCTGTATAGGCCATGCAAACCCCTGTTGCAACAGCTTGACTGTCTGCTGCCATTGATTCTGCCACAGTTCCGGCGCCTGTTGAAAAGCCTGACCGGAACCTAGAAATTTACTGGCATTTTGCAGTTTTTTCTTTAATTCATCCTTGCGTATCTGTAAACCTCTTTGCTCCAATTGCTCAATAATATGCTCTGTCGCTAAAGAAACAATAGTCGATTCTAATGAAGTAAATTCGTCTGCTTGCAGTCTTTCTGCACAAGCTGTTTTAAATATAATCGGCGCTACAAAACCAGCTTTATACAATTGCCGATTAAAATCTTCATATTGCTCTAACTGACCTCTGTCCCACTGATTAAAAACAAACAGCCAGGCATGTCGTGCTCCTTCTGCAAGCAGCAAACGCCATGCTTTTTCATCCCTGTAACGCTCGGGACTGACTACATAAATAAGTACATCAATGAACGGCAACCATTGCAAAACCAATTGCTTGTTGCTTTGTTCGGTACTATCAAAATCCGGCATATCGATCCAGACAATGTTTTTTTTCACTTCATCATCATGTTGCGAAATATTGATTTTAGCGAGAGGGAGTTGTTCAGGAAGATGTTGTATGGCAACACTGTTATGATGAAATAAAGTGACTTCCCGTGAAGTAGGCCGCACTATGCCCGCCTTGGCAATTGCTTTCCCAGCCAGGCGATTAATTAAAGAACTTTTACCAACACCAGTGCCGCCCATAAAAGCAACAATAAGCGGTCTGGTACCACCACACGTTCCCAAGGTAGAGTTTGGCAACAAGGCTTCAGGCGTTCTGGTATCGAAATAACTCAGTTGAGACGCTGTATCTGTGTTAATCCAGCCCGATGCGCACGCTTGTTCAGCCCAAACCCGAGTTTTTTCCACTAAATCAGAGTAATCGTAAACCATGTCGCTTTTCTGTGAGTTGAAATTCAGCTGCTTTTAGCTGATCCGGAGAAATATTGAAATGAGTCATAGTCGATAATTGCTCCGGCAGCGCCAAAAGGCTTTGACCGATAATTTCGACAAAGAGTGCTTGTTTTACCGTATTGTGTTGATGTTGTTTTAATTCATGCTCAACTTTGTGCATATAACTGCCTATAGCACTTTCGGTCAATAGCGAAGTGACTGTCAACATGGCAGGGGCAAAAATCAAATCATGCACACCAATACCCCCCATATGCAAGGTTAGTGCAATAGCTGCGGCATCGGTAGTTACCCTGGTGGCTCGTAAGCTATTTAACACCATGGGTTGCTCTTGGAGTTTGTGATATAAACGCTGTGCGGTTTTTTCTACGTCTTGCTGAAAAGAGACATGATAATTTTTTGCAGCAGTACTAAAGTCCTGCAAAATAGCCTTTCGTTGACGACGTAATAAACTGCTGAACTCTTTCCACCATTGTCTCTGATTGTCTTGTTCTGCGTTATCCATCAGCCTGTCTGCCAGTTGAATCAATAAATGTTCAGCTATTTGATTTAATAAAACTATTTCTTGACTGCTATCGGCAATATGCAGTCTTTTACGCCCCAATTTCATCATTTGTCTTACCGGCCAAGTGAGGACTTTTCGCGCCCCTGTCAAAATGCCCGCTAAGCCGGGAATTTCCAACAAAGTCAGCAATTCAGCCAACGCCTGTTGAAAGGTCTCATAATGATGCGGATGATTCAAGTAATCACGCTGATAATTGACCAATGCTTGCTTGATTGCTTCATCAACCAGCTTATCCCAATCATTTAAAGTCTGATGCTCGGCAATAACCGGCTCTAGCCATGTTTTCCAATGTTTTTGCAGTAAATCCTGTTCAAGACGAACATGTTTTTTAAGGTCGACCTTGCTTGCCAAGTGTATTAGCAAAGTCTGTTTGGTCTCTGGCCAGAATGGCAACCCCGTTTGTTTTTGATAGTACAAAGACACCACCTCAGGAAAATCATCTTTTCTGGCAAGTTGCCATTTTTCTTTTAATGACTGTATCAGTAACGCTTCCGAACCTTCACTCAACTTGTTTAAACAGATAACCGTCGGCTGATGTAAGTCTTCAAGCGCAGACATAATGTCCCAGACTGATTGATCCGCATATTTTTCTTTGCTGACCACAAGAATAATAATATCCGCCAGAGCAATCGCCCTGATAACACCTTCCCTGTATGTTGCCGAATCTATAGAATCAAAATCCGGAGTGTCCCATAATACGCCGTGTGGCAAATGGGGGGAATCCGCACCCGTTTCAGTCAAGGAATAGCAATCATGCCGATCTTTTGGGATGTGTGCTTGTTGAAACTGTTGAAAACGGCCAAAATAGCGCTGCAATCCACTGCAATCAGCAAAGCTGACACCATGGCAAAAACCCTGAGGATGAATGGTGTAACCGGCTAAAGGACTGACTCCCGCTACCCTACTATTTAATAATACATTGACTAATGAACTTTTGCCTGCTTGCGTCGGACCTACAATCGTCATCTGTAGGGGTTGTTCGGGCGACGAATTAATAAGCCGGCCTTTGCGCATAAAGGCTTCAGCCAAAATCAGCTGATCTATACGTTGTTGATAGCCGATTTTGCTAACCTCATTGCCCGGTTGACTCAAAATCGTTTGGTAACGCTGATTTAATAATTGAATAAATTCCAGCATATAAGCTTAGCTCAAGGTTATAATAGCCGATCATTTTACTTTGTTTGGTGATCTGGTGTTACAAATACCATAACATGAACCCGTACCTGACTTCGAGGTTATCTTTATGAAGAAACTACCTGCTCTGCTGCTTATTCTAAGTAGCGCAACTTTAATAGCCTGCGGTAAAGGGCAAGAAATCAATGGCCACAATACCGCTACTGCGTATCGATCGGTAAAGGCACTAAAAAATCGCTTGTCTCCCGATAATCGTATTGAATTTGAAGTCTCTTTCTGGACGATCAGGGATGCAAAAAAAGATGACAAAGAATTCCTTGATGTTGTTGATGGCAAAACACCTGAGGAAATTATCGCAATAGGCAAGGAAATCTATCAAGAACGAAAAGCGGCAGGCTTTAAAGGTTATGAAGAGTATTCAAGCTGGGAAGAAATGATTGCTAAATTTGGCAAGGAAAGAATGGATCAGGATAACCGCAAAGGTAAATCCAAAGAAGCTCAGGATAAAGATAAAGCCAATGATGTTTTATACAAGCTCTAAAATTAAAGAGCTTTCTGAGCGATGGCTTTTTGATCCACTAAAGCCGAAACAAACTGGCTTGCCTCTGCGATTGTTTGTTCCATTGCATGAATGAGTTGAGAAATATCAATACTGATTGCAATAAACTCATGTTGCAATGCCGCGATAGCACGCGCGTTGAGATTGTGTTTAAGATATAACACCTGATCTTTAAATGCTGCCAGGACGGGCTGAATTTTGCTTTCAGCTCGTTGCATCGCCTTAATAAGCCGGGCATAATTTTGCCTGGCTGATTTTAACTGTTGCTTACTGTGATTACGTAAAGCACGATTGGTATATTCATTCAATTCGCTTTCCCATTCCACAAATAACGCCTCGCTGATTTCTTGTATTGCTCTGATTCTATTGCTGACAGCATCTGATTTTGAGCAACAGAATTGATATTGCCTGTTAAGCAGGTTATATTTATGCTCCAAGCCGGTTTCATTAACACACACCAGATTTTTAAAGCGTTCCAGTGCATCTTCAAATTCATCTCTGGTTTCTTGAAGACTGATACACGCCTGCTCAACCTGATAAACAACGATTTCCCGCTTATGCTCACCTATCGATTCTCTGGCACTGTAATAAACCATCCTGATTCTTTTCGAAAAAAGACGAGTGATTATGTTTAACAAGTTTGATGATTTGTCAGGTTCAGCCATTAGAGATTTTCTGCATTGATATAGTGTAAAGGTTTGACAACATAGATAACCCGATCAAATTTTGTCTTCACTCGTTTTCAAGCTCCAGTCCGGGAACTAGCGGAAACATTATTACTAAAAAAAACGTTACAATTGTACTATTTTTTGGCTTTATAGCGCGTTTTATTGTGTGATGATGTATAACATTTTTATGTTTCTCGTAATATTATTAACCATCCATCTAATACGAACTAAAGCAAAATTGGCGCACAGCTTTTTGCAAGCCCAGCAAATAACACAGTAGTTAAAGCTGTCTACACTAATAAATTAGCTTATAAGGTTGCCACCAGTCCTATTGTTTTATTTGATATGCTGAAGAATCACACTTGCTTAAACATTCCAAACAACGACTTAGAACATAATTACAGCTGTTGTTTGTTATGATAGTACCTAGGTTATTTCTTTTATCCAACCAGGCTGCTTCTTAAATGTCGCCACAAAAACAACTTACTGTTCTACTGCCTTATTTTGCTGATAGCTCAGCTCTCTTTTCCTCAATTGCAAGCCAACCCTGGTCAGTTTTTTTGGATAGTGGATACCCAAACAGCAACCAAGGCCGGTACGACATTATTGCTGCCGATCCGGTATGTACTCTGGTAACGCATGGTGATATGACAGAAATCACTCGTAATAATCTGACCATAAAATCCAGTGCAGATCCATTTGATTTAGTTAAACAACAGCTTATCTCTGATTTTATCAGTGTTGGCGATTTACCTTTCAACGGCGGAGCCATTGGTTATTTTTCTTATGATTTAGCTCGCCGGCTAGAAACTCTGCCTGTTATTGCTGAAGATGCGGAACATATTGCCGAAATGGCGGTGGGTATTTATAAATGGGCAGTTATTGTCGATCATCAGGAACAGAAAAGCTATTTGGTTGGGCATGACTGTGAAGAGCAACAATGGCATGCTTTAATAGCACAGTTTAGCCAATTACCCGAACCGCAAGAACATGACGCATTTAAAGTCGTAGGCACTATTAACTCCAATATGGACGAGGCTATCTATACACTGGCCTTTAATCGCATTAAACGGTACCTGAAGGAAGGTGATTGTTATCAGGTAAATCTGGCACAACGTTTTGTCGCCCGCTGCGAAGGTGATCCCTGGATAGCGTATCAATTACTGCGTGAGTTAAATGCCGCGCCATTTAGTTGCTATCTTAATTTGCCTGAGGTTCAAATTCTAAGTTCATCTCCTGAGCGTTTTTTGAAGCTTACCAAGGGCGTTGTTGAAACCAAACCGATTAAGGGCACGCGCCCCAGAAAACAGGATGATGCTGAAGATCAGCAGCAAATAAAGTCGCTTGAAAGCAGTAATAAGGACAGGGCAGAAAACCTGATGATTGTTGATTTGCTGCGTAATGATATCAGCAAAACCTGCAAAAAGGGTTCGGTAAAAGTACCGATCATATTTAATGTGGAAAGTTATGCTACCGTACATCATTTAGTAAGTACGGTAACCGGCATATTGGCAGATGATCAGCACGCATTGGATTTATTAAAAAGCTGTTTTCCTGGCGGATCAATTACAGGCGCACCCAAGATTCGTGCCATGGAAATTATTGAAGAATTGGAACCCAATCGACGCGGCGTTTATTGTGGAGCCATCGGCTATATTGGCTTTGATGGTAATATGGATAGCAATATTGCCATTAGAACCCTGGTGCATTCCAAAAACACCATTCGTTTCTGGGCAGGCGGAGGTATCGTCAACGATTCGGTTATGGAAGAGGAATATCAGGAAAGTTTTGATAAGGCTGCCGCCATGCTTGATTTATTGCAAAAACTGACAGAGAAATGATTATCGTTAAACTTGGCGGTAGCCTGTCGCAGTCAGATACCCTTGTTAAATGTCTGAATAGGGTAGAGCAAAATTATCCGGATAGCGCGGTTGTTATTGTTCCGGGCGGTGGCGCGTTTGCCGATCAAGTCAGATTGGCTCAACATCACTGGCAGTTTGACGATAAGACCGCACACAGAATGGCCATTTTAGCCATGCAGCAGATGGCTTTGTTGTTTAACGGGATTAAGAGTAATTTTACTATTGCAAATTCACTATTAGACATACAGAAACAGCTACACAAGCAAAAAATTGTTATCTGGTCGCCGGATATTGTAGAACTTGATAAGGCAGCTATTCAAGCATCCTGGGATATAACATCAGACAGTCTGGCGGCATGGTTGGCCAAGGCGCTTTCAGCCAGGGAACTTGTTCTGGTTAAGTCTGCAATCATCGATGCGAGCCTTAACTTACAGCAACTCGCGAATCAAAATTTAGTTGATAAAGGCTTTTGTGATCTTGTAATGCAGGCAACTTTTAAAATACAGGTTATTAACCAACAAAATTTCTAAAAGCGATGAACGAGCAATTTCGCCAGCATATCGAATCTCAGCATTCGCAAGCGGCTTCAACAACACTGCCGCCCGGGATCTTCTCACAACAGCGCACCCTTCGCTTTTCGCCTAGCGCGTGAAACACGCAAAGTTCCAAAAGCAACCTACAAAATCCAAGGCTCCCGGGCGCATTTACTTCAAGACCCAGATTTTGCTTTGGCCTTTACTGATGCTAAAGCACGGTTGCGCGCCATGAATATCCGCGTAGTCGAAGAAAGTAATCCACTTCGCCAAGCGCTACTTGAAATGTATGTGGCTGTTGCTCTGGCTGCGCCATACAATGACTTCGACAACCATTGAGGGAGCTAAATTATTTCGTGCTTTTCGTGTTTTTCGTGGACAAGGATTCGTCTCTGACCTTGAACCTTGAACCTGTCATCTTATTTCAAAAGACGTAAACACCTCGTCCGGTTCCAGTTCAGTAATTTCAACTTGATCGACTCGTGCGGTGGCAGGACCCTTGTGGCACCATTTGATTAATTTCT
>NQJG01000034.1 GCA_002256465.1 Methylococcaceae bacterium NSP1-1
GAACATGAATGTAATAGGTGGCAATGCTATTATTTTACCAGGCAGTTACTGAACATGCAGTCTGTTATCGGAGCTTCTTTTAAATTATCGAATCTTTCCCGAAGAAGGTTTATTCTGGGTTTAGCCGCTTTAGGCTTATCACCTTGGCTCAAAACAGCTCAGGCAAAGGTTACAGCGCCTGTCGAAATGCTTACCGGCACCGAATTTAATCTCACTATAGCCCAAACGCCCGTTAACTTTACCGGTGCCCCACGCATGGCAACCACCGTCAACGGTTCCATTCCTGCACCTACACTGCGCTGGCGTGAAGGAGATACGGTGACGCTGCATGTTACCAATCATCTTGACGAGGAAACGTCGATTCATTGGCACGGAATCATCCTGCCTTATCAAATGGATGGCGTACCGGGTATCAGTTTTAAAGGCATTGCCCCGGGAGAAACTTTTACCTACCGCTTCAAAGTTCAGCAATCAGGTACTTACTGGTATCACTCCCATTCCGGCATGCAGGAACAGACCGGGCTGTATGGCTCGATTATTATCGATCCGGCCGGTACCGAATCCATTCAGGCTGAGCGTGACTATGTAGTGCAGCTGTCCGACTGGACCGACGAAGATCCGATGACGGTCTTAGCCAAGCTCAAGAAGCAAAGCGACTATTACAATTTCAACCAGCACACAGCGGTCGACTTTTTTCGTGATGCTGCCGGTGAGGGGCTGGTATCGGCTATCCAGAGGCGACACATGTGGAACATGATGCGCATGAATATGACCGACCTGTCGGACATTTCTGCCTATACCTACACTTACCTCATGAATGGCAATGCTCCGGGCGGCAACTGGACGGGGCTGTTTCGTCCGGGCGAGAGGGTGCGCTTGCGTTTTATCAACGCAGCTTCGCAGACCTTTTTCGACATTCGTATCCCTGGGCTTAAGATGTTGGTAGTTCAGGCTGATGGGCAGAACGTTGAGCCGGTTTCAGTGGATGAATTTCGTATTGGTAATGCCGAAACCTACGATGTTATTGTTACTCCCGAAGATGAGGCTTATACCATTTTTGCCCAGAGTATGGATCGCACAGGCTATGCTCGTGGTACTTTGGCGACGCACGCCGGCATGACGGCGGCGGTGCCTGCGTTGGACAAGCCTGTTCCGCTAACCATGATGGACATGATGGGTAACATGGGTGGCGGTTCAGGTGCGATGGATCACAGTGCTCATGGCGGTATGGGCACTGGACATGTGAATGTCCGTGTACGCCACGCCAGCACCGAATATGGTCCCAGTGTAGATATGCGAGTGGACACTCCGCGCACCAACCTGGATGATCCCGGTATCGGCCTGAGAAACAATGGTCGGCGAGTGCTTACCTATGACGATCTGCACAGCATCGGAGGATCGCGTGATCCTAGAAAACCAGATCGGGAAATTGAGCTCCATCTCACCGGCAACATGGAGCGTTACAGTTGGTCATTTGATGGCCTTGAGTTTGGCAAATCCACACCGATACATTTCCGCTATGGCGAACGGCTGCGCGTGATCTTCGTCAATGACACGATGATGACTCATCCCTTACATTTACACGGCATGTGGATCGATCTGGAAAGTCCGGATAGCGAGTTTCAGGTACGTAAACACACGATCATTGTACAACCCGCTCAGCGGGTGACTTTTCGTGTCACTGCGGATGCCCTGGGGCGCTGGGCAATGCACTGCCACCTGTTTTATCACATGCATGCGGGCATGATGCGTGAAGTGGTTGTAGCCTGAATATGATGCAATCAAACAGGAGTAACCGAATAGTGAAGCAGGAAACGCTGATGAGCTTTCGAGTAAGTTTGATCGCCGTCTTGATGGTTTTCAATATAACTCCCTCTTTGGCGCAAGAAGATCAGGTCCCCGTCGATCACAGCCAGCATACTATATCAAGCGAGCGCATACAGAATGATGCAAAGCCCGGGGAAAAACCAGTGACAGCGCAGGCAGAAACAACTATGGGCATGGAAGCTATGCCGGGTATGGATCATAGCAAGATGAATCATGAATCCATGCAGGGCATGGATTCAAGTGACAAAAAAAGCGCGGGGCAAAGTTCCGAGCATGACATGAATCACAGTGGCACCGCTTCCGGGAAAACCGGTGACATGAGCAGCATGAATCATGGAGGCGGTGAATCCATGTCCATGCAGGGAGTTTCGGCTCCACCAGACGCCCGCGATCCGCATGCTTACTCAGATGGCTATGATTTCGGTCAAAGTCCACGTCCACAGATGGGCGATCAAGAACTACTGGGTTCTCTTCTGGTCGATCGGCTCGAAAGTGCGACTAATCGCGGCAGCACCGCTCTGACCTATGATTGGCAGGCCTGGTTCGGAAATACTTATGACCGAGCATTAGTCAGAGCCGAGGGTGATATTGAAGGTGGCACGTTTAAAGACGCGCGCAACGAACTGCTTTGGGCTCACGCAATTACCGCTTATTGGGACACGCAACTGGGTATCCGTTATGACAGCGGTAAGGGAACTGATCGCGGATGGCTCGCATTCGGTGTCCAGGGTTTAGCGCCCTATTGGATATATGTGGAAGCGACAGCCTATGTTAATGAACAGGGGAGAATCTCATTTCGTCTCGAAACAGAATATGATTTACTGATAACGCAAAGACTCATTTTGCAACCACGTATTGAGATGAATTTCTATAGCCAAAGAGACGATACGCGGGCTGTGAGTAGTGGTTTGTCTGATTTTGAGGGGGGCGTGCGGCTGCGCTACGAGATTCTGCGTGAATTTGCTCCCTACGTGGGCGTTGAATGGGCAGGCAAGTTCGGATCAGCGGCAGATAATTTACAAGCTGCCGGCGAAAACGCACAAGGTACGCTGTTTGTTGCCGGAGTGCGTTTTTGGTTTTAGGTGGCAATAAAAAGCCCGCATAAAGCGGGCGTGTTGAGTTTTATTATTTTTATTATTTAGTTGTCACTTGTACAACTCAACCCAAGCAGTATTACTCTTTTATTATTGTTATTAATGCGCCCTAAAAAGGCTACTCCCCCTCTCTTAACTGGTAATTAAACCAGCCTAGCCCCGTAAAGCTGGCGTATTTTAAACTTAAAAAATAACTAGCGTCCACAAAAAAAAACAGGTTTTTCCGAAAAAAAAGATTGTTAAGTAAAATAGCTAATAAATACAGTTTATTATTGAGCTTTAGCGATTTCTGATAAACAAAATTACAGGCGAAAAGTACTTTCTTCAGAGCGGCGATATAGCTTTTCACTTACCTGTTACGTCTGGCTTCTTGTTCCTGAGTCAGGAAAAAATTGAGACGCTCGCTCAGGATGGACGATAGCTGAAAATTGAGTCCTTTTGATTCTTGAGCCAGTCTTATCTGCAAAATCGCATCTTTGGTTTGTCCCATTGCATAGTAGTATTCAGCAAGATAGCGATGAGACTCGGCGGGTTGATTCAAGTTGCTATAGACTTGCGCCAATAATTGCCAATAAACAGGTAGTTGCTGTGTTTGAGGATTTAACGAGAATAAATTTTTTCGAGCCTGCTCGGTTTTACCCGCTTTTAACAAAGAAGTTATGTATTCAAGTTTAATGGCTTCATTATCCGGGAATTGTTCAACCAGTTTTTGATAGCGGTCGAGTGCAGTATTGTAATTTCGAGAATCCAGAGCCGTGCGCGCAAGCGCCGTTGCATATTGCGGCTGCTCCGGGTATTCCTTTGTTAAGGATTGAAAAATACTTTCAGCTTCTTTATATTTTTGTCCATTAAGTGCGATTAAACCCATTCCATAACGTGCAACGGTACGTTGTTCAAGTGTCCCTTGAGTTAATCTTGATTGAAAATATTTATGTGCTTCGGCTGTATCGGTGGCAGTCAAAACTCGAATTTTTGCTTTAGTTAATTGATAACCCAACGAGTCAGGATATTGTTTATAAGGATAGGTTTCTGCACGTCCGCGGGTATCAGAAATACGTGACGCAGTTACAGGGTGAGTCCTTAAAAATTCAGGGATAGCCTGTCCGTAATAACGGGTTGATTGCTGTAACCGTTCAAAGAATGTTGGCATACTGCGGGGGTCGAATTGAGAGCCTGCGAGGGTTTGCATGCCGACACGATCGGCCTCTTCTTCATTTTCGCGGGTAAAATCAATTTGAAACTGTACGTTACCCGCCTGAATGGCAATGATAGCAGCTTGTCCCAAGGCAGGTGATTGTGTGCCTAATAAAATAGCCGCCAGAGTTGCCGCGACTGTAGGAATTGATAAGCGTCCAGCGGCTTCCGCGGCACGGAATAAATGCCGTTGAGTAATGTGAGCAATTTCGTGCGCCATAACAGAAGCTAATTCACTTTCTGCTTCGGTCATTAAAATTAATCCTGAATTAACGCCGATATAGCCTCCGGGACCCGCAAAAGCGTTAATGTCATCTTCCATGACTACAAAAAAATGGAATGGGTGACTGGGCGCATCGCTATTGGCGGCCAGTTTTTGACCAATCGATTGAATATACTCCTGAATTTCAGCATCTTGATTGATAGAAATCTGCGAGTGCAGACTTCTGAAAAATGCTTCGCCAAATTCTTTTTCTTCGGCGGGTGTAATCAGTGTGCCGGAGGAATCGCCCATATCAGGTAATTCGATTTTATTAATCTCAACGGCCTGCTGCGGTGCAGGAAAGAGGACAAGGCTTAAAGCCAGTGTTATAGCGGAGGGTTTGAACATGATGTCTCAGGGGTTACGATAATATAGTAACTAAATCAGCACGGAATCAGTTAACCATAATAGAATATCAGCTTTTTATTATAAAACATCTCAAATAAACGCAATCAGAAAAATATAGCTTTAAAATGAAATTTGCTATTCAAGTTAATACCAGTCCATACCAGTCAAATGCCGGACATACTGCCTATCAGTTTATTAATGTCGCTTTGGCGCAGGGTCATGAAGTGTTTCGGGTGTTTTTTTATCACGATGGGGTTTATCAGGCTTTCAAATACGCTACGCCACCCGATGATGAGCTTCAGTTTACTTCGCAATGGAGTGAATTGGCGAGACGCTATCATATTGATTTAGTTGTGTGTATCTCGGCAGCTCAACGGCGTGGATTATTGTGTTCGGATGAAGCTAAAAGACAGGGTAAACAGGATGATGATCTGGCCGAGGGTTTTCGCATTTCCGGTTTGGGACAACTCGTTGAAGCTACGCTGGAAGCCGATCGATTCATCGTATTTGGGTGAGTGTTTGTGAAAAGCTATTTATTTGTCTTACGCAAACCGGCGCACAGTGGCGCCCATGTTCAGGAAATGCTGGATATTATTTTGACTACAGCAGCTTTTGATCAAAAAGTCAGTATTTTGTTGATCGATGATGCCGTGTTCCAGTTAAAAAAGGGCCAGCATCCAGAAAACGTTGGCATGAAAGATACAGCCGCTATTTTTAACGCTCTGGAAATATATGATGTTAACGATATTTATACCGAAATAGAGTCTTTGCAAGAACGCGGCTTAAAGCCCGGTGATTTGTGTTTGCCAGTTCGGGAGTTTTATAGAAAAGACATTGCCGGATTAATGAAACGGTTTGATGTGATATTTGCGGGTTAGTTCGTTTTTCAATAATCCTGATTGACAAAAATAAGCTTGTCAGTAGCAAAACCCAGCTGTTTGGCCTTTTCAATTAACGCATCCAGGGTCGCTTGCGGCAATTGCCTGGTTCGCGCTAATATCCACAAATAGGATTTATCAGGGCCAGTGACCATGGAATATGCATAGTCTTTTTTATCTAACTCAATGATATTATAGCCGCCATAGAATGGCCCAAAGAACGATACCTTTAACCTGCCTTTATCGGGTTTTTCGACAAAATAGGCTTTACCTTCAGCCTGTTCCCATTCACTGTCCGCCTGATTCCAGCCTTTGTTAAGCACATTGACGCCACCGTCATCTCTCAATGTGTAAGTTGCAGAAATATTATTCAAGCCTCTTTCAAAGCGGTGATCCAGTCGAGCAATCTCGTACCAGGTTCCCAGATAACGATTTATCTCAAAATCGTCAATCGCAGTTACGCCATTGGGAATTCCGGTACAGCCTGATAACAAGGCGGCAATCAACACAAATAAATTTTTCATAATCTCAAAGACGATTGAAAAAGGGAGATAAATCGTAACTTATAACAACCACATTAGCAGTAAAAACTATTAGGGGAGTTTACTGGTTTTTTCATTTCGCTGATTATCGTTGTTTTTTTCTATGCTCGCCATCACGCCGAATAAAACATGTGATATGCCTGTATAAAAGAAGAACAGGGGGAAATTATCATCAATTTCTATCGAATTAATTTCTCCGTAAAACTCCATTGATCCAATCATCAGGATGAGGAAAAAGCCGACCGGAATCATGACCTGAAAATTTTTTCTGAAAAAGCAATAGACTAGAATGACACCTTCAGTCATTGCCAGATAGACCATTATCATCCGCAAATTGTTGTCCAGGGCGCCATAAAGATCTTCGTTAAATTCAAAAAAAGAGTAACTTCCTGATACTGACAAAATGCCGCCTGCTATCAACACGATTACGGAAATGTAGAAATTAACTTCAAGGAGGAATTTGATGCTTTGAAACCCATTAAATGCCATACCATTCATCTGTTTTGCCAATGATTAAACACAAAAAAATACCCTCCCTTAGACAGCTGGGGAGGGTTTATAGAGGAGGACTTTGTGTATTTTCTTAGATCCATCAACTGGATTGAAGATGTTATACAAATTTAGGTACCTTGCTAAACTTCAAATCAGTCAGAAAAGTAAAAAATCTTGTGATGTAACTTACTCGCCAAAAGTTGTTTTGTCAAACTATAACTGTACAAAACATGTACAAAATTAAGTTTAAATGCCAGGTTTCTTGATTTAAATGCAAACCAAGCGCTCCATCTAATAATGACGTGCTGCTGGCCGTTAGGAATTATTCTCTGGTTTATTAGCAGCTTTAGTGTCAGTATTGGAAATATGCTGTTTCTACAATAATTGAAATGTTGTAGTGTGTTTAATGTGTATGAGGATAGTGTAATGAAAATACTTATCACCGGCGGCACTGGTTTTATTGGCAGTGCATTGACGCGAAGCTTAACTGAGCAAGGCTGTGAAGTTACCGTTTTAAGCAGAAATCCTGACACGGTAGAAAAAATTTGCGGATCTGGCATTAAGGCACTCAATAATCTGAATCAGCTTGATCCGGAAGATAGCTATCAGGTTATTATCAACCTTGCTGGCGCACCGATTTTTGATGCCC
>NQJG01000217.1 GCA_002256465.1 Methylococcaceae bacterium NSP1-1
TGGTGGCGACTACATACGCCAACGCGCCGAGGCCTACCGGGAACATTATAGTTTGTTGTTTATCGATGCGTTTGATCATGAAGGTATAGCCTCTTCAATCTGTAATGAAGCCTTTTTTGATGCTTGCAAAGCCTTGTTAAAAAAAGGCGGCATTCTGGTCATCAATCTTTGGGGCGGCACGAATAATCCTGAATTTCAACAAGTTTCCCTGTGGTTGGCGCGTGTTTTTAACTGGCAAACTTTATTCCTGCCCACTCGTGATAGAGGTAACATCATTGGACTTGCTTTTAATGACTATTCACCGCTTTATTCCATGAAAGAGTTAAGAACTAATGCTTTGGCTCTAGAACAACATTATCAAATTGAATTTCCGGCTTTTTTGAAAGATCTAAAAAGGCATAACGCCAGCACCTTTAACCAAGTGATCAAAACATGATGTCCACCGCTTTACAAACCGCACCCAACCTTTTCAGTTACCGTAAATACTGGGCGCAACGATTTGGCGTAGCGCCAGTGTTACCCATGAGCCGGGCGGAAATGGATGAGCTGGGTTGGGATAGTTGTGATGTTATCTTGGTGACGGGCGATGCCTATATAGATCATCCCAGCTTTGGTATGGCTTTGATTGGTCGCTTGTTAGAGGCGCAGGGGTTTAGAGTCGGCATTATCTCCCAACCTGACTGGACCAGTGCCAGTGATTTTTGCAAGCTGGGTCGTCCCAATCTGTTTTTTGGGGTGACTGGCGGCAATATGGATTCAATGGTCAACCGCTATACCTCGGACAAAAAAATCCGCTCAAACGATGCCTATACTGCGAATGGTGCAGCCGGAAAACGCCCTGATCGTGCTGTTAACGTCTATTCGCATCGCTGCCGCGAAGCTTACAAGGATGTGCCGATTATTATCGGCGGCATAGAAGCCAGTTTACGACGCATAGCCCATTATGATTACTGGTCGGATAAGGTACGTAAATCAGTATTGCTGGATTCCAAAGCGGATTTGCTGGTGTATGGTAATGGAGAACGGCAAATTGTTGAAATTGCCCACCGATTAGCTCAGGGTGAAGCCATATCTGAGCTTAAAGGTATTCGTGGCACAGTACATTTTGTTAAACAAATACCTGAAGGCTGGTTGGTTAAAGATTCTACTGATATCGATAAGCCGGGCGCGCTAAGCCCTATGCAAAATCCGTATCAGGAAGATCCTGCATGCGACAAAAGGCCTGATGATACCAATCCCAACGAAAAAGTCATTCACTTTGACCGACAACTGATTAGGGACCAGCGAGCGCAAACCGTTATTCGTTTACCTGCATATGAAGCCGTAATAGACGATCCGATACTTTATGCCCATGCATCGCGTGTTATGCATGGTGAAACCAATCCTGGTAATGCACGTCCGTTAATCCAGCAACACGGTTCTCGGCAAGTCTGGATTAATCCGCCGCCTGTTCCGTTAACGACCAAGGAAATGGATGGTGTTTTTGACCTGCCTTATTCGCGCGTGCCGCACAAGGAATACGGTAATGCGAACGTACCGGCTTTTGAAATGATTCAACATTCGGTCAACATTATGCGCGGCTGTTTTGGCGGCTGCACCTTCTGCTCAATCACCGAGCATGAAGGGCGCATCATTCAGAGCCGTTCCGAAGATTCCATCATTCGAGAAATAGAAGCTATCCGCGATACTTCACCCGCTTTTACCGGGCATATTTCCGATTTGGGCGGTCCCACAGCCAATATGTATCGCTTGGCTTGCAAGGATGAAAAGATTGAAGCCGCGTGCCGCAAGCCATCCTGTGTTTATCCGGGCATTTGCCCTAATCTGAATACAGATCATACGCCGCTGATTAAACTCTATCGCAGGGCCCGCGCTTTGCCTGGCATCAAAAAAATCTTTATCGCCTCCGGTCTGCGATACGATTTGGCCGTTGAATCGCCTGAATATGTCAAAGAACTGGTTACCCATCATGTCGGTGGCTACCTTAAAATCGCCCCGGAGCATACTGAGCAAGGGCCATTATCTAAGATGATGAAGCCGGGCATAGGGACTTACGACCGCTTCAAGGAAATGTTTGATAAGTACTCCAAAGAGGCGGGCAAGGAACAATACCTGATACCTTATTTTATAGCTGCCCATCCAGGTACTACCGATAACGATATGCTTAATCTGGCGCTGTGGCTAAAGCGTAACGGTTTTAGAGCGGACCAAGTGCAAGCATTCCTGCCGTCACCAATGTCGATCGCTACGGCGATGTATCACTCCGGCAAGGATACCCTGCATAAAGTCAGTCGTACGGCTGAAAATATGCCTATACCTAAAAGCATCAAACAGCGTCGTTTACATAAAGCCTTCCTGCGTTATCACGACCCTCTTAACTGGCCGTTGTTGCGCGATGCCTTAAACGCGATGGGGCGTAATGATCTGATAGGTAATGGCAAACACCATTTAATTCCTTCCTATCAGCCTAAAGGCACAGTTGAATCATCGGGCAAAATTCAACCGTTTAAAACCAAATATACGGGTTTCGATAATAAACGGAGTGAAAAAAGCTTTAGCAAAAATAATACTGCAAGAAAGCAAAAAAAATAAGCTAAAGGGCTTTGCAATAAAATATTTTTGTGTATAATATCCGCTTCTTTGCTGGTGTAGCTCAGTTGGTAGAGCAGCTGATTTGTAATCAGCCGGTCGCGGGTTCGAGTCCCATCTC
>NQJG01000035.1 GCA_002256465.1 Methylococcaceae bacterium NSP1-1
ATAGAGAGCGTTTTCAAAAATTGTTGGAAAGATTGGGCCTAAAACAGCCGCCCAACGCTACTGCTCGTTCCGTTGAGCAAGCTATTAATGCAGCTAAAGAACTGGGTTATCCGCTGGTAGTAAGGCCTTCTTATGTTTTAGGTGGGCGGGCAATGGAAATCGTTTTCAATGAAGAAGGCTTGCAGCGCTATATGAAAGAGGCTGTCAGTGTTTCTAACGATTCTCCCGTTTTGCTGGATCGCTTCCTTGATGATGCTGTGGAAATGGATGTTGACGCGATTTATGACGGTGAGCGGGTGCTAATTGGCGGTTTGATGGAGCACATCGAACAAGCGGGCGTCCATTCGGGCGATTCTGCGTGTTCATTGCCGCCTTATGAATTGGCGCCGGTTATCCAGGATAAATTGCGTGAACAAGTGGCCAAAATGGCCGAAGCTCTTGGCGTAAGAGGGTTGATGAATACCCAGTTTGCGATCCAGGGTGAAGATATTTATGTGCTTGAGGTCAATCCAAGAGCCTCGCGTACAGCGCCATTTGTTTCTAAAGCCACGGGTTATCCGCTAGCTAAAATTGCTGCTCGGGTTATGGTAGGGCAAACCTTGACTCAACAAAGTGTTACCGAAGAACGTATTCCTGGCTACTATTCAGTCAAGGAAGCGGTGTTTCCGTTTGTTAAGTTTCCAGGTGTTGATCCTTTATTAGGCCCTGAAATGAAATCAACAGGTGAAGTGATGGGTGTAGGAAAAACCTTTGGTGAAGCCTTCGCTAAATCGCAACGAGCGGCGGGCGTTAATTTGAATGATAGTGGTAAGGTGTTAATTAGTATTCGCGATGCAGATAAAGCCAAGGCACCCGATATTGCAAGAATGCTGGTAGCCAAAAAATATGAAATTGTCGCAACGGGCGGCACGGCAAGGTTTCTTAAGGAGGCGGGCATTCCTTGTGAAGTAGTTTATAAGGTCAACGAAGGGCGTCCCAATACCGTTGATATGATAAAAAATGACCAGATTCAGCTGATTATTAATACCACAGAAGGCAAAAAAGCAATTTCAGATTCCTTCACAATGCGTAGAGAAGCTCTGCAACACAGAGTAACTTATTACACAACGATGGCAGGCGCCAGGGCAGCGTGTTACGCACTGGGTGAACTGGATGCAGGTGATGTGAACTGTCTGCAAGATTTGCATAAAAGTTTGATTTAGAGGTTAAAGGTGCAAAGTTAAAGGCATTACTTTTTGTTGTGTACCTTTCGCCTAAATTAATATTTAATGGAGTTTTAAAATAAATGAATAAAGTACCTCTCACCGTCAAAGGTGCAGAAAAATTACGTGCAGAATTGGAAGAATTAAAAACAGTAGTTCGTCCGCGTATTATCGCATCCATTGCCACTGCGCGTGCGCATGGTGACTTAAAAGAAAATGCTGAATATCATGCTGCCAAGGAGCAACAAAGTTTTGCAGAAGGGCGTATTGCTGAAATCGAAGGCAAGCTCTCTAATGCGCAAATTATTGACATTACCAAGGTGGATGCAAATGGCAAAGTGGTGTTTGGGGCAACGGTAGAAATAGAGGACATCGAATCCGAGAAAAGAGTGACGTACCAGATTGTCGGTGAAGATGAAGCCAGCATCAAGGAAGGCCGCATTTCGATTGGTTCACCTATTGCTCGAGCGTTAATCGGCAAAGAGGTAGAAGATGTCGTTACGGTTAAAGCGCCTGGCGGTAATGTTGATTATGAAATTATTTCGATTAAATATATTTAATTAAGGCATAAGGCGAAAGAAATATTACGTTTTTCTTTCGCCTTGCTTCTGGCCTATTTATCTGGATTCAATCGGTAAATAACTGCGATTTGACCAATGGCCTGAATTAGCTCTGCCCCGGTATCGGCGCAGATTTTTTCACTAATCAGCTTGCGTTCCTCGCGTTCTGCGCGTATTTTTACTTTAATTAATTCGTGGCTGTCTAGTGCCTGTTCAATCTCTGCCAGCACTGCGGCTGTAAGTCCTGATTGTCCAATCATAACCACGGGATTTAACGTATGAGCCTCAGCTCGAAGTTTTTTCTTATCTGCAGAGTTCACTCATTTTTCCTAAATCAAAAAACTTAATTTTACACTAATATAGAATTTTATGGGTCGAAGTAAAAGTAGTAGCCGATGGATGCAGGAACATTTTGAGGATGAATATGTCAAATTGGCTCAAGCGCAGGGCTATCGCTCCAGAGCAGTTTTTAAGTTGAAGGAAATTCAAGAAAAAGATCAACTTATTAAGCCGGGGATGAATATTATTGACTTGGGTGCCGCTCCTGGCGGATGGACGCAGCTTGCCCGGCAACTGATGGGAAAAAAAAATAAACTTATCGCGTTAGATATTTTGCCTATGGATGCGCTGGATGGCGTTGATTTTATACAGGGTGATTTTCGCGAAGAAGCTGTATTGGGTCAACTTCATGCTGTGCTGGAGGGTGCGCCCGTTAATCTGGTGATGTCCGATATGGCGCCGAACATGAGTGGTAATAGAGGTGTAGATCAACCGCGTGCCATTTATTTGGGTGAACTGGCTTTAGATACAGCAAAAACTGTACTAACAAAAGATGGAAGCTTTTTGGTTAAATTATTTCACGGAGAAGGATTTGAGGCGTTTCATGATGAAGTGCGGCAGTATTTTGCAAAAGTAGCCATTAGAAAGCCAAAAGCTTCAAGACCCCGAAGTAATGAGGTTTATATTTTGGCCAAAGGGTTTAAATAGTCTTTAGTAGTCCTTATATCTACAATATGAGGAGATTACTAAGGATTTGGTGAGTTCCAGATAAATAACGACAGTCGGGAAAGTTAACTCCTGATATAATTACCCCTGTTTTTAAACCGAGAGCCTTTGGGGCCTAGGGCGTGTAAATTGAACGATATGATAAAAAATATAATCTTGTGGGTCGTCATTGCTGTTGTATTGATGTCCCTCTTTAATAATTTTGGCTCACAAGGAGAGCGGGCTGATTCATCATTATCATATTCGCAATTCATCGATTCGGTGAAGGCGGGTCAGGTACAACAGGTGATAATCGATGAGCATGTTATTAAAGGCAAGATGCAAGGTGGTCAGCTCTTTAGAGTTTACGCACCGACTGATCCCCATTTAGTCGATGACTTATTGGCAAATGGCGTTGACATTAAAGCGGTTCCGCCTGAGCAGCCTTCGATGCTCATGCAGTTATTGGTTTCTTTTGGGCCTATGTTATTACTAATTGCTGTCTGGGTTTTCTTTATGCGGCAAATGCAGGGCGGTGGAGCGGGCGGTCGAGGCGCAATGAGCTTTGGAAAAAGCAAAGCTCGGATGCTGGAAGAAGATCAGATTAAAGTAACTTTTGCCGATGTTGCTGGTTGCGATGAGGCAAAAGAGGAAGTTGTGGAGATGGTCGATTTTCTTAAAGATCCGGCGAAATATCAAAAATTAGGTGGCAAAATTCCGAGAGGAGCCTTGATGATTGGCCCGCCGGGAACAGGTAAGACTTTATTGGCGAGAGCAATTGCCGGTGAAGCCAGAGTGCCGTTTTTCACTATTTCCGGCTCTGATTTCGTGGAAATGTTCGTGGGTGTTGGAGCTTCTCGCGTAAGAGATATGTTTGAACAAGCGAAAAAACATGCGCCTTGTATCATCTTTATAGATGAGATTGATGCTGTTGGTCGTCAGCGCGGTGCGGGCTTAGGCGGCGGCAATGACGAACGTGAACAGACTTTAAATCAGTTATTAGTTGAAATGGACGGTTTTGAAGGTAATGAAGGGATTATTGTTATAGCTGCAACAAATCGTCCGGATGTATTGGATAAGGCTTTGTTGCGCCCTGGACGATTTGATCGTCAAGTCACGGTAGGTCTGCCTGATGTAAGGGGTCGTGAGCAGATTCTTAATGTTCACATGAAAAAAGTGCCAGTTGCTGATGATGTGGAAGTTAAATATATAGCTCAAGGAACACCGGGGTTTTCCGGGGCTGATTTGGCTAATTTGATCAATGAAGCCGCTTTATTTGCCGCTAGAATGAATAAACGCGTAGTCAATATGGTGGACTTGGAAAAAGCCAAAGACAAATTGATCATGGGGGCTGAAAGGCACACCATGGTGATGGATGAGAAAGAAAAGAAAATGACAGCTTATCACGAAGCCGGTCATGCCATTGTCGGCAAGTTAGTGCCTGAGCATGACCCGGTTTATAAAGTCAGCATTATGCCTAGAGGTCGTGCATTGGGTGTTACTATGTTTTTACCTGAAAGAGACCAGTATAGCGCCAGTAAACAAAAGCTGGACAGTATGATTTCCAGTTTATATGGTGGGCGTATCGCAGAGGAAGTGGTTTTTGGCTGGGAGCACGTTAGCACGGGAGCTTCCAATGATATTGAGCGTGCCACGGAGTTGGCAAGAAATATGGTGACTAAATGGGGGTTATCTCAACGTTTAGGTCCATTGTCATACAGTGAAGAGGAAGGTGAAGTGTTTCTGGGGCGTTCGGTAACGCAGCATAAAACGGTAGCTGAGGAAACTTCTCATACTATCGATGAAGAGATTCGTTCGTTTATTGACCGGAACTACGAACGAGCAGAACGGATCCTAAAAGAAAATATTGATATACTGCATGCCATGGCAGCAGCGTTAATGAAGTATGAGACTATTGACAAGTATCAAATTGACGATTTGATGGCCCGTAAACCAGTAAGAGACCCTCAAGGCTGGGATGATAGGCCGCCACGCGGTGATGTTAAAGCTGATGAAGTTAAGGGCAAGGATGATAAAAAAACTGAAAAGTCAATGGGCCAGGCCGCCGAGCAAAGCTAAAAAATCTTCTAGATCAACTATAATATAAGGAGAGGCGAAATGCCTCTCCTTTTTTTATATACCTGTATAAAATATAGGTGTATAGGTGCAAGAAGAAAGTTTTTGCCTTCAGTCTGCTTACATGCTTGTAAAGCATGACAGTAATCTTTGCGGGCAGAAGTTTCCAGATTATCCAGGTAGTGAACTTTAAGAATTATGACAAGAAAATATTTTGGAACGGATGGCATTAGAGGGAAAGTAGGTGAGCCGCCTATAACTGCAGATTTTTTATTAAAACTGGGCTGGGCGGCTGGCCAGGTGTTTGCAAATGAAGGGCATGATCTTGTTCTTGTAGGCAAGGACACACGTATTTCGGGATACATGTTTGAATCTGCCCTGGAGGCAGGTTTGACCGCCGCAGGCGTAGATACCCGTTTGTTAGGGCCTATGCCGACGCCCGGCTTAGCATATTTAACCCGTACGCTTAGAGCTCAGGCAGGCATTGTCATCAGTGCCTCGCATAACCCTTATTATGACAATGGCGTTAAGTTTTTTTCAGTGCAGGGTACTAAGCTGCCTGATGATGTAGAACAAAAAATTGAATACTATATTGATTCGCCAATGACGACGGTTGAATCCTCAAAATTGGGTAAAGCAAAACGATTAGAGGATGCTGCGGGTCGCTATATCGAATTTTGTAAGGCTAGTATTCCGACAAGGTTTGATTTTAGCGGTATGAAAATTGTCGTCGATTGCGCTCATGGAGCCACATATCATATTGCGCCTCATGTGTTTAGCGAGGTAGGTGCGGAAGTCATTGTAATAGGTGCTGAACCGAATGGTCTTAATATCAATGATGAGTGTGGCGCAACTAAACCGGATAAGCTGGTTGCAACGGTATTGGCTCATCAGGCGGATATTGGCATTGCCTTGGATGGCGATGGTGATCGCCTGATCATGGTTGATCATAAAGGTGATATCGTTGATGGTGATGAGCTCATCTATATCATTGCAAAATCCAGATTAGAAGCGGGACAGATGTCAGGGCTCGTTGTGGGTACTAATCGTGGCACTTTGAAGCGGCGCGCAGTTGATAGGATGCCAGGGCCGGTCATAGGTACGTTAATGACCAATCTGGGTATGGAGCACGGACTGAATCAATTGGGAATTGAGCTGCTAAGAGCGAATGTAGGTGACCGCTATGTGCTGGAAATGATGACGGAACATAAAAGTCTTTTGGGGGGAGAAAATTCTGGCCATATTATTTGCCTGGATAAAACCACAACAGGTGATGGTATTATTGCCGCCTTGCAGGTTATGGCTGAAATGCATGACAGTGGTAAGAATTTAAATGAATTAAAATCTGGAATGCAAAAGTACCCGCAAGTTCTGATTAATATCAAAACAAATAAAAAAGTCAATCCTGATGGCGACGAAGCGATACAAAAAGCTGTGCGTGCTGTTGAAGAAAAGCTGGGAAAGAAAGGCAGGGTATTACTAAGAGCTTCAGGAACAGAGCCATTAATTCGTGTTATGGTAGAAGGCGAGCAAGCAGATTTGGTCAATAATTACGCTCAGCAGTTGGCTGAAGATGTTAAGAAAGCAATAGGTGCTTGAATTGAAATCTATAAGCCTATATCATAGGCGGTTTGATTCTATGTGGGAGTAATGTTGATGCGTCGGTCTCTAGTTGTCGGAAATTGGAAAATGAATGGAACTCGTGCGAGTGCCGGGTTACTTGCAAACGGCATTATTGCCGGGTTAGGGTCAAATAATGCAGATATTGCGGTTTGTGTGCCCTATGTTTACCTGCCTTGCGTTAGCGAATTGATTAAAGATACCCCTTTAGCTTTGGGTTCGCAAAATGTTGCAGATAAGCCATCAGGCGCTTTTACCGGGGAAATTTCAGCATCCATGCTGAAAGAGTTTAATTGCCAATATGCTCTCGTAGGACACTCAGAAAGACGTACTTATTACGGCGATACTAACGAATCAGTGGCTGCACGTTTTTGTCAAGCGCAAGAGCAAGACATTATTCCCATTTTATGCGTTGGCGAAACCCTGGAACAGCGCGAACAGGATCAAACTTTTGAAGTGATTAATGAGCAGCTTGATGCTGTTATTAATTTAGCGGGCATAGCGGCATTTAACGCAGCTGTGATTGCTTATGAGCCAGTCTGGGCAATAGGCACAGGAAAAACAGCAAGTGATGAACAAGCTCAGGAAGTTCATTATTATATTCGCCAGTATATTGCAGCTAAAGATCAGGCTATTGCCGATAAAATACAAATTTTATACGGTGGTAGTGCCAAGCCGGAGAATGCAAAAGGCTTGTTTGCCATGCCGGATATAGATGGCGGCTTAATAGGTGGGGCTTCGTTGGATGCGGAATCCTTTTTAAAGATTTATCATTCGATTTAGAGCAGTTTAGACTTTCATGTATCA
>NQJG01000218.1 GCA_002256465.1 Methylococcaceae bacterium NSP1-1
CGACAAGATAATTTATGGCCTGATGCTCAATTTCAATCGCCCGTTTAATGCGCACAAATCCCTGATCGGTTTTTACGACGCTATTGTCTACAGAATGGTCCGCAGAAAGCACCCAGTCTTTGTAATTGAAGCTCACGGCCATAAAATGAACATAATGCTGAGCATTCAATTGTTGACCGTATAACAACAATCTGGGAGTAGGAGCCAACTCATCAAGAACGGTTAATTCAATTTTTTTTGGCGCAGGCAGTTGCAGGTTTGGGTGTTCAACCGTCAATTTAAAACTGAATTCATCGGCATATTCAGCTGGAATGAGCGGGACAGACAGTATTTTATTTAATTGATCGGCTCCAGGAATGGGAGTATTGAACGCACCTATAGTGCCCTGAACAGTATCCAGGTATTGAGGCGGATCAGTCAACAGCAGCATTGCCGCAGGGACGATTTCAACAGATAATTTGTAATTACCCATTTCCTGCTGGCGCCAATCAAAGTGTAAATCACGGTTAGCTCCACCTTTTAAAGGTGGGTTCTCAGCGTTTTCCCAGAATAATCGGCCTGTTTGCAATAATTTTGATAATACAATGTAACCTATGGCACCGGTAAGCAGTGGCTCGCCTTTATAGGTGTTAAGCGCAGTCATTAATTTCGCAATTTCCTCATCCAGCGGTTGAATATAGCTGAGGTATGAATAGCTGTAACGAAGATTGGCTAAGGTTGTTTTTCGAGCTTTACCCAAGCGACCCGATTTGTTTGCTTTGGTTATCAGAAAATCTACCGTGAATTCGTATTTTGTGTTGCCCGGTTTAAGGATATAAGCGATAAATTCTTGGTAAATGTTATGTTGCTGAGGCGCGGGTTCATTGAGACTTTCCAGCCATGCTAAGCAATTGGCGTTTGTTTTTGATACATCAGACAGGCAGCGGCAACATGTTTGCAGTTATAGCCACTTGGGCAGGAACAATCGCCCTTAATTTGTGCGGCACTATAATCAGGACGCCAGATTATGCGAATACTCTGCTGGTACGGATTGTTTACACTCCCTTTGACTGAGGAGTTAAACTGCACAAAAAGAGTTCCTTCACTCTTTATAGCCAGTTTAACGACCAGACCCTTTTCAAAATAGCTTCTTCCCTGTTCATAGGAACTATCTCCGCATTCGTAACGTATATCAGAACGGAGAAGTTTTTTCGGTTTATTCATAAAGACAGCAAGGGTAAAAGCAGAACTGGATAATTATTGTATAACAACAATCAACAAATGGGCTGTGAATTGATGCTCAAAAACCATTATTCCAACCTGGTTAACGCAAGTAAAGCGTATCGACTCATGATTGCCGTTAATCCGTTTAAAGTATGTTCATTGGACACAATTAAACACTCGCTATTGCTAGTATTCGGTCAAATTATCTTCAGACAATACTGTCTTGAATGGACCGAGCCAGATCGTCAAAAATATTTATTGAACTATAACCTGTCCATTGCTCTTATATAAAACATATACTGTTAATTATCAGCTTGTTAAATAACAAATAGTTAGTAGTATGGCGATAAATAAAGGGCCTATCCATTAAATATTTGATGCGTTTCCAGCATTTTTTTATTTATAGTTTTGACACGACATGCTTTCTCATGATAAAAATTACACCGTTGTTTAAAGATAATTCGACAACCAATTCAAAAAAGTTTATTTTTGAATTGCTCCCTTGAGGAGAGGGGATAATAAATATTAATAACTATAGAGGATTTTAAAATGGCTGAAGTAGAAGAAAAAGACAACACATGGGTAATCGTTGGCGTTTGTATTGCTGCAATTGTTCTTTTAGTTGTCCTGTTGAAAAAAGATGAAACCAAGCATTTGGAAAGCGGTACTGTCCAAGCACTTCAACAAGAAACTTTTTCTAAAATAGAAAAAAGACATACCCAAAATAACAGCACTGCTGAACAAATTTCAGGTAAGTAAAGTACTACCCCTCCCCGTATTTACATCCTGGCGGGGAGGGTGTTTTTTTATTCTCCGCTATTAACCTATTTTCTGCCCCTGATCAATATTCAGATTCAATTTGCAACAACTGCGTTAATAACGCCACATGCAAAGAGCATTTTTTGGGTAATTGAAGTCACTAATAAGTCAAGTGCGACAAGCCACTTTCGTTCCCATAATCCCAATTAATTTTTTACCTAAGATATATTCCCGTCATTCCGCACCCTCATCAGATAAAAAATACATTAAACCGGGTGCATTAATTACGCACTTTGGAAACAGGCATTGAACGAGGACTCACCTTACAGTAGTTACAACCTAGATCGTCTAGGCCTCATAGCCACGGCGAAACCGTTCTAAATTTCTTGACTTTGGCATCGCAATTTAATTTTTCTAGAATTAACCGTCATTCGCAGGTAGTCGAATACCCGTCGTACATTACGAGCCAGCTTTTCGATGGTTGATGCAACACTGTCGTTACTAATGGATTTAATAAAGCCAGTGGCAAATCTGCGTAGACAGGTGATGTTTTCGTTCCCATAGCCTAGGCCATCAATGGTCAATAATGACTCAATTCCGTTCGTCTTTGACAATGATTATCCTGTTCATATCTAAGCAATTATCTTGCTCCTTTGCCCCACAAGATCACTTCCACGGTATTAAGCATGATGGAGAAGTCTAAAAACAGGCTGTAATTTTTGACATAATACAAATCGTATTGTAGCTTCTGAATTGTGTCATATTCATCAGCGCCGTAGGGGTAGCACAACTGAGCCCAGCCAGTAATGCCGGGCTTGACCCGGTGCCTTTCACGATAAAAAGGAATTCTCTCATTAAAACCCTGCACAAATTCGGGGCGCTCTGGACGTGGACCGACAAAGCTCATATCACCCCTTAAAACATTGAATATTTGCGGCAATTCATCTATTCGGCTTTTTCGAATAAATCTACCCACTAGAGTGATACGGTTATCATTTTTTTGCGCCCATTGCGCACCATTTTTTTCGGCATCTACCTTCATGCTTCTGAATTTAAGCAGCTCGAAGTTTTTATTTTTTTCACCCACCCGTAACTGACGATAAAGTATTGGCCCCTTAAACCCATTTTCAAGAAGAATCGCCAGTGCTGTTAACAGCATAAACGGCCAAGCAACATTAAGTAACAATAAGCTTGCAAACACATCGAAAAATCTTTTTTCCAGTAATCTCAAGTCGCCTTGCGCAAAACCGCTACAGTAAACCAGCCAGCTTGGATAAATATTTTCCAGTGAAATAATGCCTTGTTCTCGCTCATAAAACCCCATAATATTCATAATCGTCAAGCCTGACATTCTGCAATCCAATAGCTCATCAAGCGGTAATCCGAGTCTGTTATCATCCCTGGCAATGACAATCTCATCAACTTTATATTCCTCAGCGATTGCAATTATTTGTTTGTCATAACTGATTATTTGGCTCTGATCTACAAACGAAATCTCATCAGGCAGTGCCAAACATCCGACTATCGTAAATCCCCTATGAATG
>NQJG01000219.1 GCA_002256465.1 Methylococcaceae bacterium NSP1-1
ATAAATTTTACCACAAAGATACAAAGTAAACGAATGCTTTACTTTAGGCTTTCATCGTTTCTTCGTGGTGTTAATACCTTAAGTTGATACATATGCTTTCGAAAAAAAAAGATACTCCTTCTTTAAAAATAGCTTTATGCTATTCAGTTGTATCAATAACTCGTAAGGATTTGCTATGCCCTATACACAAGACATTGTAGACGAAATAAATATTCTGGTTCGCTACAATCTTAGCACTACACAAGAAGGAATCAAGGTTCATAAAACAGCTGCACCTGAAATCATTGCCGCTACAAAACGTTTGTACGATAAAGGTCTTGTAACACAGGAAGATGGAGGTTATTTGACCAGTCTGGGTCATGAAGCAGCAGAACAGGCACAAATGGTACTTAACTTGCTTAATCCTGCTTAATACGATAAGAGGGAGGATTAACAAAAGACCAGGGATTGTAACGCTTCGACCTGATAAACATAAAGGAATGGAATACGAAGCATATAGCTGTTAAACACAATTTGCCAACAGTCAAAGACAAAACAGATTCGCAGGCTATTGATTTCTGAATCCTAAGCATAAGAGCTTATGAAAGCAGTCTTTTCGATGCCATAAAACTATAGATTAAAAAAGGCTTAACGATAAAACCGCCAAGCCTTTTTTGATACTATCGATAGCCTGTCAGGCTTCAAGTACAACTGCTGCTCTGAGCTTTTTCATGGCATTTTGTTCTAATTGCCTGATTCTCTCGGCAGAAACGTTGTAGCGTTCGGCAAGCTCATGTAATGTGGCTTTTTTGTCCGCCAACCAGCGACTTGAAAGAATATCCAAACTACGCTCATCCAAATCAGCCAGTGCTTCTGATAATAAATCCTGTCCATGCCCTTCCCAATCGGCATTTTCAAGCAAAACCGAAGGATCAGCACCGTGTTGCTGAAGGTAGTTTGCAGGATACGCATAGCTTTCTTCTGCAGCCTCATCAACGGGCATATCGAATGACATATCCTGACTACCCAAGCGTTTTTCCATTTCGTAAACGTCACTTAGTTCAACATTCAGATCTTCAGCAATAGCCATCGCTTCGTCATTCGATAGCCAGCCTATATCATGTTTTTACGTTGGGCTTTGGTTGTCGCAACCTTTACAATGCCCCAATTTTTAATGACATACTCGTGAATTTCAGCTTTAATCCAATGTACCGCAAATGACACTAAGCGCACACCGACGTCAGGATCAAAACGCTTAACAGCTTTCATCAATCCGATATTGCCTTCCTGAATAATATCAGGCATTGACAATCCATAGCCACTATAACCTCTAGCGACGTGAACGACAAATCGTAAATTGGTCATGACTAATTCTCGAGCGGCTTCTAAATCACCGTGATCTCTAAATCTTAACGTTAATTCGCGTTCCTGATCAGATGTTAATCTAGGCATTTGCCGGACCAGATTTAAATAGGCATCAAATGTTCCAACCGATAAATTAACGGGTAAAGCCAATGCGTTATCTTAATAAGAGTGCTAATAATTTTTACAGTTTGCTTTTTACTCAGGTTTTGTGTGCTTAAGCTGAAAAATGAGTACCGTCCACGAACCCAATACCCCCAGCGCCGATGAAACACCTATCAGCGCCAGCGTTTCAGTGAAACTTAAAAACAACAAATGAAAACCGCCTTCATAAAGTCCCGAGAGTTTTTCAACCGGCTGTCTTAAAATCAGCATCAGTGCGGTAACAATAAACCATGCGGATACGCCTGAAATAAATCCGATCCAAAAACCAGTGTACAAAAACGGTCTCCGAATGAACGAACTTGTAGCGCCAACCAATTTAGCGATCACCACTTCATTACGGCGATTATGCAACTCCAGTCGAATCGTATTGCCGATAATAAACAATACTGCCCCCCCTAACATCACATTTAGCAAGGTGGCAAAAAGTCGTGCCACGGCCATTATAGACTGCAGGCGCTCAACCCACTGCAAATCCATCTGGGCAATATCAACTTCAGGGGATTGTTGAAAGTTTTTCAGTAAGGTTTCAAGCCCTTCCTTATCTTCCAGAGAATTTTTAGGCAACACCTGAAGGACTATAGGCAACGGATTTTTTTCCAGTACATTAATCGCTGCGCCAAACCCACTAAAGGTTTGAAATTCAGCTAAAGCCTGCGCCCTGGTAATTAATTTAACGTCCTGAACACTCGCATTTTGTCTAATGCTGTCGGCTAATTTATTGGCGTGTGCGTCAGAAACATCGTCCCTGAGAAATAAGGAAATTTGATTACTGGTTTCCAGATTGCCGGTTAATTGCTGAAGATTTACCACCAAAATATGAAAACCGCTGGCAAGTGAGATAGCAATAGCCAAGACAGCTATGGTCATTATTGAGGTAAATGGTGAAGCGACCAGGCGACCAAGACTGGAAAATAAGGCGTGCGCATGAAGATCTCGATAGGCATTTAATTTATCGACAAAATTACCACCCGCAGTTTTAGTTTGCCGTAAATCCTGCCTGACAGGCCTAACCGGGGGATCTTTCCTGATACGATTTTTATTGGCTCGCTTCATAACTTAACTCGAGACCAATTGGCCATGATCCAACTTTAAGACACGATGGTTCAGTTGTGTAATCAAAGAAATATCATGAGAGGCGATCAGCACGGTAACACCGACCTGTTGAAACTGGCCGAACAAAAACATGATTTCTTCCGACAACTCCGGATCCAGGTTTCCGGTTGGCTCATCCGCGATAATGATTGGCGGTTTGTTAACCACTGCCCTGGCAATTCCTACCCGCTGCTGTTCGCCTCCAGACAAGGCCAGAGGGTATTTTTTTTCTTTACCCGTCAAGCTTACTTTATCCAATGCCGCTCTTACTCTGCGGGCAATTTCATGGTGTCCAAAGCCTGCTATCACCAACGGTAGTGCCACGTTATCAAAAACAGTTCTATCTTGAAGCAGCTTATAATCTTGATAGATAAAACCCATTTTTCTTCGGATAAAAGGCAACTGATTTTCTTTGGCATGACTGAGATCCTGCCCATCCAGCAATATCTGGCCTCGGCTGCAACGTTCCATTGCTGCGATCAATCTTAATAACGTGCTTTTCCCTGCCCCTGAATGACCGGTAAGAAATGCAATTTCGCCACGCCGCAAATGAAAACTGACATTACGCAATACGTCGCCCGTCTCAGCATAGCGCTTGGTTACATTGACAAATTTTATCATGATTTTTTAGTCTTTTACGAACAAGGCGTCGACAAACAGCTCTGCATCAAAATCCTGCAAATCATCAATGCCTTCGCCTATACCTATAAATCGAATTGGAATACCGGTGTGTTTGGCCAATGCAAAAATAACACCGCCCTTTGCCGTGCCGTCCAGTTTGGTCAACACAAGCCCTGTTAAAGCTACTGTTTCATTAAATAGCTTTGCCTGTGACAGTGCATTTTGTCCTGTCCCGGCATCTAATACTAACAGCACTTCATGGGGTGCAGTTGGATCCAGTTTACCCATAATCCTTTTTACTTTTTTCAACTCATCCATTAAATTTGATTTTGTATGCAATCGGCCTGCCGTATCAGCAATCAAAACATCTATGCCTTTAGCCTGTGCAGATTGCAGACCATCATAAATGACTGATGCCGAATCTGCACCTGTATGTTGAGCCACCACATGAATATTATTACGCGCGCCCCATACTTGCAATTGCTCAACAGCGGCCGCCCTAAAGGTATCTCCTGCCGCTAACATGACGCTATGGCCCTGTGCCTGAAGACGTTTGGCTAATTTACCGATAGTTGTGGTTTTACCTGCGCCATTAACACCGACAACCAGAATAACAAACGGCGTGTCTTGTTTAGGTATTTGCAGAGGCACGTTGCAAGGCTTGAGTATACTCAATAATTCTTGTTTTAAAGCAACTGATAATGCCAATCCATCATCCAACTGATGTCGCTCAACACTTTGCGTCAAGTGCCTGATTATTTCTGTTGTAGCATCAACACCAACATCAGCCATTATTAAGCTGGCTTCAATTTCCT
>NQJG01000220.1 GCA_002256465.1 Methylococcaceae bacterium NSP1-1
CGCGTGCTATTGCACTTTTACGACGACCTGTTCCGTAATACTGAGCTGCTGCCATGGTTTACTCGCTTATAATTCTAAAACTTTTGGCTGTTGAGCCTGGTGATCATGTTCAGGTCCTGCATACACTTTCAATTTCTTGAACATTGCACGACCTAGTGGATTGTTTGGTAACATACCTTTAACTGCGGTATTAAGAATACGATCTGGGAACGTTTTTCTTAACTTACCTAAGCTAACGGTTTTCAGGTTGCCAATATAACCCGTGTGGTGCTGATATAATTTATCTTTTTCTTTATTGCCGGTAACGCCAATTTTCTCTGCGTTTACAACAATAATGTAATCACCGGTATCAACATGCGGTGTATATTCTGGTTTGTGTTTGCCGCGAAGACGACGTGCAATTTCAGAAGCAAGGCGACCCAGCGTCTTCCCATCTGCATCAACTACGTACCAATCGCGTTTAACTTCTGCTGCTTTTGCACTAAATGTTTTCATCGTTACTTAGTCTTTCTGTAAAGGCTCAATAAAAGAGTGAGAATTCTACTAAACATTATCATTTTTTTCAATGTTTATTTCGTTTAGGTGCAAGGTTAAAAAACATAACCCTTGCACCTTGATCTTTATATCTTTCACCTAAAGTTATAATTTGATGTTTAATGAATGTAATTTACGATAAAGATGAGTTCGCTCCATGCCCACTGCAGCCGACAATTTTGCAACACTGCCGCCTGTTCGTTCAAAATGATATTCCAGATAAGCTTTTTCAAAATGATCTCTGGCCTCCTTTAACGGCATATTGAAAAACTCAGGAACCGATGACGATGTCATTACATCACTAACGACTGATCCCAGTGCCGCTTTTACTTCATCCAATTCTATATCTTCGCCGACACCCAAAATCATGAGGCGCTGGACCAGGTTTTTTAATTCCCGCACATTGCCACGCCAAATGTAATTGCGTAAAAAATTCTGCGCTGCCATAGAAAATTTCCGAAAAGCCAGCTTATCCTGATTGACAAAATAATCAACATAAAAACTTAGCAATCCCGGCACATCCTCACTATGCTCCCTAAGTGGCGGGATATTTAGAGTAATCTCATTAAGCAAATAATACAGATCCTGCCTGAACCGCCCGGACTTAATCTCCTCATCCATCGCAATCCGTGTTGATGCGACTACCCTAACATCAACTCGCACGGCCTCACTACCGCCTACGCGCAAAAAAGAACTTGATTCCAGGGCGCTCAGTAGCCTCAGCTGGGTTTCCTTATCCATGCCGCCTATTTCACTTAAAAATAAGGTCCCTTTATGCGCTCGCTCTAACAAGCCGGGGTAAATTTTACCCAGATTTTCCTTGCCAAAAAATTCTACTGCTGAATTTTCCGGGGATATACTTCCGACCGCTACATCAACAAAAGGCCCATCGCGATGCGCACTGTTGTTATGCAGGTAACGCGCATACAGCTCTTTGCCAACACCTGCATCTCCGACGAACAATACTCTGGTATCATGTTGCGCCAGACGCTTTAATTGATCCTTGATTCTGGCAACAGTAGCACTCTTGCCGACAGGTTCAATGTCAACAACCAATTGCTTCCTGAGACCGGCATTTTCCTTTTGCAGATTACCCGCTTCCAAAGCTCTTTCAACAATCAATAATAATTTTGCCAGCGACAAGGGTTTCTCAAGAAAATCATAGGCACCTAACCGAGTAGCTTCAACAGCCGCTTCGACTGAGCCATGCCCTGACATCATAACCACCGGACACAGCATGAAATCTTCGGCAACCCATTCTTTCAATAAGGTAATGCCATCAGTATCAGGCATCCAGATATCCAGCAAGATGAGGTTGGGTTTTTGGGACTTTTTTAATTCCCGGGCAGCACTTGCGTTTTCTGCCATAGCGACTTGATAACCCTCATCTTCGAGAATTTCGCAGACTAATCTGCGAATATCCGGTTCATCATCTACGACTAATATACGCGGTGTGTTTGCGTTCATAATATTTTACAGTTGTTTAGAGTTAGATGCAGGGAGCTGGATTATAAACCCCGCTCCCACCTTACGATTGGTGTCGATCCATATTGCACCGCCATGTTCTTCAATAATTTTTTTTACAATCGCTAATCCTAGGCCAGTGCCTTTAGCTTTGGTTGTTACGTATGGTTCAAAAATTTTCTCAATTTGCTCATCTTTAATGCCTGGTCCATTATCATAAAGTGCTATTTCTATAAAATCGGTGTTATTTTTCTGCACTTTATGCAAGGTTATTTCTATTAGCCCATGAGCATCTACAGCTTCCAGTGCATTTTTTATCAGATTATGAAGTACTTGTCTGATACTGACAGGGTCACCATTAATTATTAACAAGCCAGCCTCATAATCGGCTTTGAATTTTACCCCCGATTTTAACGCATAAAGAGCTAATACCTCCTGAACCAAGCTTGATAAATCAATATCCACCGTTTGCTTTTTGGAAGGCTTGGCGTATTCGGAAAAATCATCCACCATTTCTTTCATTGCCTCAACCTGCTGTACGATGGTCCTGGTTGAGCGCTGTAAAATATCGGCATCAGCGAGCTCCAGTTTATCGGCCAACCTATGTTGCAACCTTTCTGCCGATAACTGAATGGGGGTCAACGGGTTCTTGATCTCATGAGCCAATCTTCGCGCCCTGAGAAAACAGCGGCGTCCCCCTGCACAGCAATTCCTGCCGGCCATTAGGCCCTAAAAATGCAATCCGTTGCTGCCAAATATCATCCGCTTGCTCCAATAAGCGCTGAATTGATTTTAGCGGCTCTGCCAACTCAGAATAGCTCTCAATAAGTTCCAATAAAGTCCGCCCTATAAACTGATTCACATGAATATGAAAAATTCTGTATGCCGCCTGATTAGCGGTGCGAATTTTATACAACTCATCAAAACTGATAACCCCAGCCGTTAAATTTGCCAAAATCGTTTCCAGATAAGCACGCTGATTTTCCACCTCAAAACCAGCTTGTCTGGTTTCATCGCGGGCGACAGCAATACGATGAGTCATATCATTGAATGACTTAACCAGAAAACCCAGATCATCCTGAGCGATAACCGGCAACTGCTGGTCATAATGACCGGAAGCAACGGCTTGTGTACCTTTAACCAGTTCTTTTACCGGTGCAATAATATTACGGATACTGATAAAAGCCACCCATATCGCAGCCAATAAACTCATGAATAAAACTAACGACAGAGCCAGCGAGAAACTCATTTTTAATGAATCTCTTAAAAAATTCATTTCCTGATAACGCACAAAGGCAAATTCTACCGAATCCGCCAAATCAGCAATTCTTACCGGTACAGGATATAAAGCTTGTAAATATTGGGGTTCCTGGGCTTTAACAGTAACAATAACACGGATCATCAATTCTTCTTCATGTATGGGCGCAACAGCGACATACTCAGCATTCTGACGCAACTGCAACCAGATATGTTCATCCGGCAAACTCGGCAAAATATCGCCTGGGTTAATACTACTTGAGGCAATAATTCGACCCTGACGAGAAAAAAGGGTCATCTCCGAGGCTCCCGATTGTTCTCGCAAATTTTCTATTTCCAGAGTCACCAAACTTTCAGATGAATCTTCCAGCTTTTCCGTCAATTGCTGTGTTTGCTTCAAATGCCAGCGCATACGTTGATCTAATGAGGCTTGACTGAGTTCCAGCGCATCTTCCATGGCACGATCTATTTCCACATTAAACCAGCTATCAATACCCTGATGTAAAAACTGCATGGAAAAATAAAACACAATAACG
>NQJG01000036.1 GCA_002256465.1 Methylococcaceae bacterium NSP1-1
ATCGGCGAAATAACACAGGGATTGATCGTAAGGTAATAAGGCATGAGATTCGGCATTAAAAAAATTATTATACCATATTCCGAGTAAGCCCATGATTACCGGAATGTTTTGTTCATAAGGTGTATTACGGAAGTGTAAATCAGCTTCATGTGCTCCTTGCAAAAGTTCCTCAAAGTTGTCCATGCCTATATATAAAGCAATGGATAAGCCTACTGCTGACCAAAGAGAATAACGTCCACCCACCCAGTCCCAAAATTCAAACATGTTGTTGGTATCTATACCAAATTTGGCAACATTTTCCGCATGGGTTGAAATAGCTACAAAATGTTTGGCAATGGTCAGTGGGTCTTTTGTTCTATCT
This sequence comes from Methylococcaceae bacterium NSP1-1, assembly GCA_002256465.1. GTDB lineage: Bacteria > Pseudomonadota > Gammaproteobacteria > Methylococcales > Methylomonadaceae > Methylobacter_C. The sequence goes on from NQJG01000036.1 coordinate 362, forward strand.
TTTGTTCTATCAAGAAACCATTTTTTTGCGGATTTTGCATTCATCATCGTCTCTTGAGTGGAAAATACTTTAGAAGCAACAATAAACAAAGTAGTTTCAGCAGATAATGGCTTCAATATTTCAACGATATTTGTTTGATCAATGTTGGATACATAATGCACATTTAATGTGTCTGAGCTATATGGCTTTAGCGCAGTTGAAACCATTTTAGGTCCTAAGCCGGAACCGCCAATACCAATGTTGACAATATCGGTGATGGCTTTTCCGGTATAGCCTTTCCAATCGCCTGAGCGAACTGACGCACAGAAAGTTCGCATTTTGGCCAAAACCCGGTTAATTTCGGGCATGACATCATGTCCGTCAACATAAACAGGATGATTGCTTCTATTGCGTAAGGCCGTATGCAGGACTGCTCGATGTTCGGTGGTGTTGATTTTTTCACCTGAAAACATGGCTTCAATTTTTTCATTTAGCTCGACATGATTGGCAAGGTCAATCAATAGAGGTAAGGTTTGATCTGTTATTCTGTTTTTGGAATAATCAAAAAGAATGTCATTAAAACTAACGGAGAACTTATTGAACCGATTGGTGTCTCTCTTAAAAGCTTCGCGTAGGGAATCATTTTGGGATTGATGGTAATGGCTTTGTAATGCAATCCACGCTTTTGAGGTAGTCAAAGATGACATGTTTTTTGGCTCCGTTTAAAATAAATTAGCTTAAGTCTACGAAAAGGACGCTCGGATAGCAATAGCGCAATAAGTGCATTATCATTTGCTTATATAATGCCGATTAACGGTCGGTTTCCCATCAATTCCTTTATTTAGATATGGGGGTGTGCTAGAGTTGGCATCGCTATGGGGAATGCTAAATAGCAAATGCGGGTTAATTTTGACTAAATCAAACTTAAAAGAGCATTAAAATTTTTTACATATAATAATAATTATTTATTAAAACAGGAAGGTATTATGAATACAGCACAATTAATAAGAACGGGTTGCCTGGGGCTTTTAGGCTTGTTTTTTTCTGCATCGTTGTGGGCTCATGGTGGCGCCGCGGGTACAGATACTGACCAGTGTAAATTTGAATTGGAGCCTACCCATTGGATTCATTACACGGCTTATCAACCTCAGGCGTTTCCAGCGGAAGAATTTTGCGGCAACCTGCCGGGAACAAATACATTGACTCAACTGGTTTTTGATTATCAGGATATGAAATACCGTGACATGTTGGTTGAGTTCGAAGTGACCAAAGAGCCTGAAGGCAAACGCGTATTTTTTCTGCCTAGCGCAAAACATAAAAAAGGTTCTGTTAACTTGGAATTACCAAATGGCGTGCCAGAAGCCGGCCAATATCTGATTCACATTACCTTGGTACCGGATCCGACTGATACGAAAGTCCGTACACAAGGTGAGAGATTGGATGTACACATGGGTTTTAAAGCAGGCGGCGGCCAGCCGGTAAGCAAAAATAACCTGCTGCTCTATGCATTTTTTGCCTTCGCAGGTTTGTATGTAGTGTATCTGTCAAACGCAGGCTTCAAACGTAAAGTCGATGAGATAATCGGAAAAATTAAAGGCTGATTAAAAGCAGATGTTACGTACTCGCTAAGAACGGTTAATAAATCGATTGTTTTATTAAATGTTATTTATTGATTTTTAAGACGTATGCGTAACATCGCTTAAACAGTTATAAAAAATTCTGGTAGGTTTGGTTATTTGAGGTTTATCGCACTTATTAGTAATTCATCGTAAAAAGTGCATTGATTATGTCAAGTAAAAGAGGAAACAAATAATGGTGAAGTTATTATCGGTTGGAGTGCTGATTGTTCTTTTTTCTGCGCCAGTGATGGCTCAGGAGTATGAAGAGCATGATAGTATGCTCATGGATCACGGTGATGGCCACTTGATGGACATGGCGGGCGGCATGGTTATGGGTCAGAATGCTGATACCTTGCCAGGTGGTTGCGATAGCATATCTGAAACCAAAGAAATTACCGTACATGCCGGTCATAAATATGCTGAAAAATTTCCAGGCAGAATGTTTGCATTTGATACCCAGGAGTTTAATTTTAAGCCGTGTACTAAATTGACTGTTCATTTTGTCAATGAGGACAATGTGCGGCATCAATGGATGATGCATGGCCTGCCTAAATATTTATATCCTAAAGGTATGTTTCATTTGGAAGCGACAGGTCCTTCAAAAATTTCAGGAACGTTGATTTTACCCCCTGGTGATAAAACCTATTTGGTGCATTGTGACATTGCTCAGCATATGGAAAAAGGCATGAAAGCTCAGCTAAAAGTGGGTAAAGGCGATGGTGATTTGCCTAGTATTCCAGGAGTAACAGCTTATGTAGTAGCCGACGATTATAAGGCAACTTTGCCTGAATTGGCGGCTAAAGCTGAGGCTGAAGCGCTTATTGTGCCTGCGATTGCTGCAACAGCGAGTCCTGCCCCTTCCGTAAAAACTGTGCCACAGGAAGACTCTGTTATTTCAGGCGTCACGGTGATCGGATTAGCATTAGGCCTGCTTGCTGCTCCTTTCTTGGCGCGCAAATTTAAAGGTATGAGCGTTTCAGAGGTAGTTGCTTATATCTTTGATTTATTGAGAGCATTGATTGAGCTTATTGTGAAGCTACTGGCTCGCTTAATTAACCTTGTTGGTTCCAATAAAAACAAGATATTGCCTGAAAAATAAAATCTGGCAATATCAAAAACCCTGTGTTCTTTGATCACAGGGTTTTTTTTTGAGAGAAATAAATGCAAGAAACAATGAGTGGTGTATGGGGGCTGTTTTTCAGTGCATTTATATCATCAACGATTGCTCCAGGTGGTTCTGAAGCAGTTTTGGCTTACATGGTATCTGCAGGTTCCGATGACGTTCAGTTTTTGGTTTTCGTAGCGGCTATAGGCAATACGCTGGGTGCTATGACAACATGGGGATTAGGGGCGTTAGCGGCGAAAAAATTTCCAGTGGCTACTCTTTTACCGGAGAAAAAACAGAATGCACTGAATTTAGTTAAAAAAAGAGGTATTTGGGTGCTGTTTTTTTCATGGTTGCCAGTGATAGGTGATGCTTTATGTTTTGCGGGCGGGTGGTTAAAACTCCCCTTGTTGCCAGCCTGTTTAATCATTTTGTCAGGTAAATTTGGTAGATACGCCTTGGTCGCATGGGTGTTTGTATGAAGCTAGGAAATTGGTCGGGCCAATGGTAGACTTAGACATTAATAAAATTAAAAGAGGTCATTGTGTTACGCCATTTTCCTATTAAAAATGTAGCTTATGCTCATAGAAAGCGGGATTATTTTATAGCTGCGTTTACGTTTTTTTGCGTAGCGATCTGTTTGATAAGTGATGCCAATGCGAGTATAGAAAAGCAAAATGCGCTAGGGGTTAGCGGTTGGGTATTTTTAATTGGCTTGTTACTTGGTGAAAATAGGGAAGTTAGAATGCAGGTTGTCATAGCTGTCATTTTTGCTACTATCGGTGAACATTTTGCCTCGCCTTTTATGGGTGGCTATACCTACCGGTTTGGAAATGTACCTGCTTATGTGCCGCCCGGCCACGGTATGGTTTATTTAACCGCTGTTGCATTGGCGCGTTCCGGCTTGTTTTTAAGGTACGCCAGAGAAATCACCGCCCTGGTGATATTGGTTTGTGGTTCATGGTCACTTTGGGGTATCAGTGGCTTTGCGCAGCAGGGCGATGTGGTGGGTGCATTACTGTTTTGTGTGTTTTTGGTCTATCTATTTAAAGGTCGCTCGCCTATGGTTTATCTTGCGGCCTTCTTTATTACTACATGGCTGGAATTAATAGGAACAGCTGTTGGTACCTGGAAATGGGCTGCAATCGATCCGGTTTTGGGTTTGCCGCAGGGTAACCCTCCCAGTGGCGTCGCTGCCTGGTATTGTCTGGTTGATGCAGTAGCCATAGGTGGTGCTCCTGTTGTCTTAAGTGGCTTTAAAAGTGCACATGTGTGGTTAAAATTTGCGAAAGAGCGAAAAAACGCTTATCAGGGTGCAGGAAATGAATAGAGAGTTGTTTCAACTCGCATAGTTATGTTGCTTTAGCGTAAATCCATAGTCCACTAATCAAAATACAAATACAGGGCATCGCCTCTGCCATAAATTGAGATGCAATCAACAATTAACTGACGTGTAACCGCTTATTTTCAAATGCCATTAAAAATTAACTTTTTAATTTACGAGACATGAATTTTAATATGACATTGGCTCAACGAGTACAGTCACGCATACTTCAATATGGAAGTTTTATTACTCTTTTATTTATAGTTTCAATTTATTTATCAACAAGTTTAGCGATATTTCTTTCAGGCTTGTTGGGCTTGTTCTGGTTGCTGTCTGCTCAATTTATGGCGCTACCTGGTACATTAAAGAAAAACCCTGTTGCTGCATGGTCTTTGTTTTTGTTTTTATGTTTTATCTTTGGGTTATGTTATAGCAGTGCAACATTTGGCGAAGCCTTCTCTATGCTAATGAAATATAGGGAGTTATTATTCATTCCGGTTTTAATTTCATTTTTAACCACAGAACGCTATCGCTGTTTGGCATGGAAAGCTGTTGTTATCGCATCTGTGCTTATCTTATTGATTTCCTTCTTAATGGATATCGGTATTCTTGATACTAAGATGGGTGGTCCGTCTCTCAAGAGTCGCATTACTCATAGCATTTTTATCTCTTTTTTTGCTTTCTTTTGTGCTCACAAAGCCTGTGACGGCATGCGTTATGCAAAACTGTATTGGGTTCTTTTCATTTTATCTATATATAACCTTTTTTTTATAGTTGAAGGGCGTACAGGACAATTAATTGCCGTTTTATTAATTCTATTATTCGGAGTGCAGCGTTTTACTAAAAAAGCATTATTGGTCACAGTGTTCCTTATGGCTATCTTGTTCGCTCTTTTCCTTACGTTTTCGGATAAGGCAACACGAATCAATGAAGGCCTTGCCAGCACTCATGCTTATTTACAATTACACCCTGAGAAAACCGAAGCTTCCATGGGATTGAGATTTACTTTTTGGAAATATTCACTAAAACTGATTGCTGAAAAACCATTATTGGGGCATGGTACGGGCAGTTTTGCAAAAGAATATCAAAGAATTGCTGGCAACGAATTATCTATAATAAAAAATCCGCAAGTTCCTAGCAACGAATTATTTATAACAAAAAATCCGCACAATGAGTTTTTTATGATAAGCACCCAATTAGGTCTTTTAGGGTTATTAATCTATTTGGGCTTTCTTACGAGTCAGTATGTCTACGCGAAAAAATTGCCCAATAAAGAAAAATGGCTTGCCCAAGGCGTTTTGCTCTCTTTAATTGTGACCAGCTTATTCAACTGCCCTCTTATGGATCACGCAGAAGGGCATTGGTTTACTACTATGATAGCTTTGTGCTTTGCTTCACTTGAAGTCGGCGTTAAAGCTGAAATAAACCATGCTTAGTGTAATTATCATTACCAAAAATGAAGGCACTCATATTGGTCCTTGTTTGCAATCCGTATTATGGGCAGATGAAATTATTGTGCTCGACTCAGGTAGCGAAGATGATACCGTCGAAATATGTAAACAATTTACTGATAGTGTATTTATTACGAACTGGCCGGGTTTTGGCATCCAAAAACAACGCGCTTTAGATAAAGCTCAGGGAGATTGGGTTTTGTCGATTGATGCTGACGAAGTTGTAACCACAGAATTAAGAACGGAAATTGAAAAAGCTCTCCAGCAACAGGAATTTAATGGCTATTACATTCCCCGTCTTTCCAGTTATTGCGGCAAGCAAATCCGTCATGGCGGCTGGTGGCCTGATTATGTGCTTAGGCTATTTCGTCGTAATACCGGCTATTTTACTGAATCAGTTGTGCATGAGCGTATTGTTGTGCAGGGTGAAATTGGTAAATTAACGTCACCGCTGCTACATGATGCCTTTGTAAGTCTGGATGAGGTCTTGCGCAAAGTTAATGACTATTCGTCGTTAGGCGCAGGAATGCTTCAGCAAAGAGGAGTGCAGTCATCCATAAGCAAAGCTATATTCAAAGCATTGTGGATTTTTATTCGAACTTATTTGCTTAAAGCTGCTTTTTTGGATGGACGGCAGGGCCTAATGATGTCAATTTCAAATGCCGAAGGAACCTATTATAAATATGTTAAATTGCTGGAATTGCAAAACCGGCAAAGCCATCAAGAATGAACTTGATATCTGTTATTGTAACTACCTATAACTGGCCATCAGCATTAAGACTTTGTTTGGAAAGTCTATTTGCCCAGCAGGACAAAAATTTTGAAATTATTATCGCAGATGATGGATCCAGTCCGGCTAATCTTAAATTAACTCAGGCCTATTGTGCGAATAGCCCGGTTTCTATTAGCTATATTCATCATGACGATCAGGGTTTTAGAGCGGGAACCATTAGAAATAAGGCGGTTGCACAGAGCAAAGGAGCGTATTTACTCTTTATTGATGGCGACTGTGTTCTTTTACCTGACTTTATTGCCCGGCATCGTCAACTTGCCGCGATGGGCTGTTTTGTTCCTGGAAACCGGGTTTTATTAAGCCAGGCGTTTACCCGGAAAGTTATTGAACAGCAGATTCCATTATATGCAAAACCTTTTTACTATTTTCTTTTCCTTTGGGTACAAAAAAAAATTAATAGGGTTTCCGGGTTTCTTTATTTACCATTAGGTTTTTTAAGGCATACCCGACCCAATAAGTGGGAAAAAGCCATGACTTGTAATCTGGGCCTATGGAAAAATGATTTTATTCGCGTCAATGGTTTTGACGAGTTGTTTGAAGGCTGGGGTTTTGAAGATTCTGATCTGGTTATTCGTTTGATACATGCAGGGATTGTGCGTAAGGAGGGGCGCTTTGCTGCGGTTGTGCTACATTTGTGGCATCCTCATAATGACAAAAGCAAGCAAGACCGGAACTATCGGCGATTACTGGAGCGCTTGCATCAACAGGATTTTATTCTCGCAGAAAAAGGTGTTTCTCAGTATCTTTAGACTACTTTAAAACTAAAGTTTCGGAGTTTAAAAA
>NQJG01000221.1 GCA_002256465.1 Methylococcaceae bacterium NSP1-1
GGCCTATTTTATAGGTTCGATTTCCAGTGCAATTATTATTTGCCGTTTGATGGGGTTACCGGATCCCCGCGAACAGGGCTCCGGTAATCCGGGTGCGACGAATGTTATGCGTATTGGCGGCAAAAAAGCGGCAGCTATTACTTTACTGGGTGATCTGCTTAAAGGCTTAATTCCAGTTTATAGCGCCAATTTATTGGGCGTGTCTGTTGAGTTGCTGGCGATCATCGGCTTGGCTGCGTTTCTGGGGCATCTTTATCCGGTATTCTTTAAGTTTAAAGGTGGTAAAGGTGTTGCGACATCCATTGGTGTCTTGCTTGGATTTTCCTGGTTGCTCGGATTTGCATTTATAGGCACATGGCTGCTGATATACAAGGTAGGTAAAATTTCCTCATTATCCGCGTTATGTGCCTCTGCCCTATCGCCGGTTTATGCCTGGTTTATTGTTGGAGACGTGAACGTAGTCGGAGCTTCAGTGGTCATGATGGTTATTTTGCTCTGGCGGCATAAAAGCAATATTCAGAGGCTGCTGAATGGGGAAGAATAATTAATAGTGCAAAGTAGTTTTTTTGTGACCTTGCACTCCTAAGACAACTCACTTATCGGCCAGCGTGGACGGACAAAAATTTCCAGCCCTTGCTGTTGTCCTGCCATCAAACGCTGACAACCAGCATAAGCAATCATAGCGCCATTATCGGTGCAAAATTCCAGTCTCGGGAAATAAATTTGAGCCTGTTCTTTAGCGGCCATTTCAGTTAAGGATATTCGAATTTGTTTGTTGGCGCTGACACCACCTGCTACTATCAGTCTTTTCAAGCCGGTTTGTTGCAAAGCACGTTTGCATTTAATGCTGAGCGTCTCAGCAACCGCTTGTTGAAAGGCTGCTGCAACATCTGCTTTATTTTGCCCGGCTTTGTTCGGATCAAGTGCAGATGCGTTGATGGTATTAAGTGTGAAAGTTTTTAAACCGCTAAAGCTAAAATCTAATCCGGGTCTGTCAGTCATGGGGCGCGGAAATTTAAATTGTGGCTTGCCGTGTTCGGCAAGCGCGGATAGTTTAGGGCCAAGTGATTCGCCCAGTAGTTTGTAGCGACCGATCCCTTCGACTTGCACCAGTAAAGTGTGTCCGCCGGAAATTAATAATGCAACAAAAGGAAATTCCGGCGGGTTGTCTTCCAGCATGGGTGCAAGCAAGTGTCCTTCCATATGATGCACTGCAACGGCAGGAATCTGCCATGCCCATGCCAGGCTTCTTGCCGTTGCTGCACCTACTAATAATGCCCCCATAAGCCCCGGACCTGCCGTGTAGGCTATACCGTTAATGTCGGTGGTTTTTAGTCGGCTTTCTTGTAATGATTGCTTGATGAGCGATACTAGTTTGCGGATATGGTCGCGTGATGCCAGTTCAGGAACCACGCCACCATATTCGCTGTGCATGTCGACCTGACTGTATAACAGATGATTAATCAAGCCTCGCTCGGCATGATAAATGGCAACGCCGGTTTCATCACAGGAGGTTTCTATGCCTAAAACGTACATTGATTTTTTGAAAATTATAAAAGTGAATGTATAATTAAGGGTTCTGTTTATTCAGAGGATAGTAAATATCCTTGCACACAATATTAACATAATTGGAATCATATAATGCCGTCAGTGAAAATTAAAGAAAACGAACCTTTTGATATTGCGCCGTGAGTTTTATGAAAAACCAACGGCTGAGCGTAAGCGTAAAGGAGCTGCTGCCGTTAAGCGTCACTTGAAGAAATTGGCTCGCGAGCGTTATGCATTGAAAAATTTACGTCGCGGACGTCCTGTGCTTTAGATTAAGGTTAAAGTGATGGATTTGTTAACAGATCGTATCAAGGAAGATATGAAAGCCTCCATGAAGGGAGGTGATAAAGCAAGACTAGGAGTAATTCGATTAATTCTAGCTGCTATTAAGCAGGTTGAGGTTGACGAACGAATCCAGCTCGATAATGATCGGGTTATCCTGGTGCTTGACAAGATGCTCAAGCAGCGCCGTGAATCCATTAGGCAGTATGCTGATGCCGGCCGCCATGATTTGGCCGCGATTGAAGAGGCTGAAATACTTGTGATTCAGGATTTTCTGCCTCAAGCTCTTAGCGAAGAAGAAATTGATGCTATGGTAAACGATGCAGTGATTGAGTCGGGTGCAGAATCTGTTAAAGACATGGGTAAGGTAATGGGCTTGCTGAAAGCAAAAATGCAGGGCCGCGCCGACATGTCGATTGTAAGTGCCAAAATCAAGGCTGCACTAGCTGGATAACTTGTTTTTACCCGGGTAACTTATGTCCGGTAGAATCCCTCGCGAGTTTATTGATGAACTTTTGGTGCGGGTTGATATAGTTGATTTGATCGATTCGCACGTTCCTCTAAAAAAAACGGGTACAAATTATGTTGCCCGCTGCCCCTTTCATACTGAAAAAACCCCAAGCTTTTCTGTAAACCGTAACAAGCAGTTTTTTCATTGCTTTGGTTGCGGTGCAAGCGGCAATGCCATCAGTTTTCTGATGGATTTTAGTCATCTTGATTTTGTTGAGGCAGTTGAGGATCTGGCGGCCTTTGCGGGTATTGATGTTCCCAGAGAGTCGCTTGGCTATCAGGCGGAGTCAAAGAAAGATGATTTAAATAGCCTTTATGTGGTGATGGAGCAAGTGGCAGCTTTTTATGTAGAGCAGTTACGAGTTAGCCCTAAAGCGATTGATTACCTGAAGGCCAGGGGAATTAAGGGTGAGATTGCTCGTGACTTTATGCTGGGCTATGCGCCCGATAAGTGGGGTGCTTTGTCTGGGCGATTTAGTCAGAAGCTATTGATAGAAGCCGGGGTGATGGTCCGCAAAGATGATGGGCAGGCCTATGACCGTTTTCGCGGGCGTATTATGTTCCCTATTCGCGATAAGCGAGCCCGTATTATAGGTTTTGGCGGTCGGGTACTTGATGATTCGTTACCAAAATACTTGAATTCTCCAGAAACGTCACTATTTCATAAAGGCAAGGAAGTTTATGGTTTGTACGAGCTTCTGCAAAAGAATTCAAAGCCCCAGAGGATTTTGATTGTTGAAGGGTATATGGATGTTATCGCCTTGGCTCAGTATGGTATTGATTATGCCGTTGCAGCCTTAGGAACGGCGGCATCCCAGGCGCATCTTGACTTGTTATTCCGATTTTCATCAGAACTGGTGTTTTGCTTTGATGGCGACAGGGCGGGACGTGAGGCGGCATGGAGAGCGATAGCATCGGTTTTTCCGTCCTTAAAGGGTGGTCGGCAAATTCGCATCATGTTATTGCCACAAAATCATGATCCAGACTCATTGGTGCGGGAAGAGGGGCTTGATAAATTTACCGAGCGCATACAATCAGCTCAAGTCTTATCAGATTATTTTTTTGAACATTTTTCTAAAGACTTGAAATTGTCCGAAATGGAGGGTCGCTCCAATTTGAGAAATGAGGCTTTATCGTATTTGAAGCAATTACCAATCGGTGCGTTTCGGGAGATGATGTTTGAAAAACTATCCGGCTTGGCTAAGCAATACATTTTGGATAATGAGGCTATACTGGCTCAAAAAAAGCAAGTAAAGAAGCATCAAATTAAAACTGGCCGACTATCACTACCAAGCTTTGTAATTGCCTTGTTGCTTCAGAATCCCAAATTTATTGAGATAGTTGAGCAAAAAGAAATCGATTGGAATCAATTGGAATTTGAGGGTGTCGAAAGATTTAAAAGTATCCTGCACATGATTACCGATAAAAAACCTACAAATTATGGAATGTTGTTAGAGGCTTATCGAGATCATGCTGATGAAGGAATTGTTAAAAAATTGGCTTCATTTGACTTGTTGATCCCAGATGATGGAACGGAGGCAGAGTTTAGTGACGCTCTTAATGGCTTACTCAAGCAAGGAAGGGAGGCAGGTATCGCAAGATTGCAGGCCAAAGCGCAAAGCAAGGGATTGGATAGTCATGAGCAAGAGACGCTCATCAAAATGTTGGCAAATAAATAATTAGATGCTACATGTAATTTATAGTATAATTCTCTGTTAGGTATGACCGTACTCAGCAGAGTATTCAGTGAGTAAATGATGAATCAAGAACAACAACAGTCTCAGCTTAAACAATTGATAGCCAAAGGTAAAATACAGGGTTACCTGACATATGCCGAGGGCTGCACCTGATGAAGACTCTCTTATTACTGACTCAGCAGCAGTCACTACAGATGACGAAGATGCTGAAGAAGTTGCCGCATTGGCATCTGTTGACAGTGAGTTTGGCAGAACTACAGATCCTGTACGTATGTATATGCGAGAAATGGGCTCGGTAGAGCTGTTAACGCGCGCCGACGAATTAAAAATTGCCAAGCGTATTGAAGAAGGACAACAACAACTAGTCAAAGCTATTGCTCGATCCTGCGTTGTAGTAGACGATTTTTTACAGTCATTTGATGCTATTTCTGGTGAAGAGGGTGACATTCGCCTGACTGATTTAATTTCGGGTTTTGCCGATTTAAGTAGTGCTGATGATTTGGTAGCCGCTCTGCCCGCTATTGATATTGTTGAAGAGACAGCCGGTGCTGAAGACGAACTGAAAGGACTTAATTACGAAGAAGTTCAGGAAAAAGTTGAGGCACTTAGAAAGCAATTAAAAATAGCTTCAGCCGCCATCAAAAAGCATGGCTATACCAGTGATAAAACGGAAAAAGCCTTTGAAATATTGGCTGATTTGTTCATGGAATTTAAATGGACACCGCAATATTTAAAAAAATTAACTGCAATTATTCCAAATGGTATCGCTACTGTTCGTGAGCAGGAAAAGCAGATTCTGGATATTTTTGTTAAAGAGGCAAACATGTCCCGTAAGGACTTTATTGCCTCATTTACTGAAAATGAATCCAGTTCAGAGTGGTTGGAACACTATTTGAATGGCGGGCATAGCTATTCGGAAGCTTTGAAAGGTCGTGAAAAAGAGCTAAGAAAAGCGCAAAAAATATTAGCAGATATCGAGGCAGAATATGGTTTGACCATTAGTGGGTTAAAAGACATTAATCGACGAATGTCTATCGGTGAAGCCAAAGCAAGGCGCGCGAAAAAAGAAATGATCGAAGCTAATTTAAGGCTGGTTATTTCGATTGCTAAAAAATATACTAATCGCGGTTTGCAGTTTCTGGATTTAATTCAGGAAGGCAATATTGGCTTAATGAAAGCGGTAGATAAATTTGAATACCGTCGTGGCTATAAGTTTTCTACTTATGCAACGTGGTGGATTAGGCAGGCTATTACCCGATCTATTGCGGATCAAGCCAGAACCATACGTATTCCGGTGCACATGATCGAAACGATCAATAAATTGAACCGGATTTCCAGGCAGATTTTGCAGGAAATGGGACGGGAAGCAACACCTGAAGAATTGGCTGAGCGCATGGAAATGCCCGAAGATAAAGTCCGTAAGGTGTTAAAAATCGCCAAAGAGCCTATTTCAATGGAAACGCCAATTGGTGACGACGAAGATTCTCATTTGGGAGATTTCATAGAAGATGCTAAAGTATTGTCCCCGGTTGAAGCAGCTACCATTGCAGGGTTGCGTGAATCAACACAAAATGTGTTGGCGGGATTAACGGCAAGAGAAGCAAAAGTTTTGCGTATGCGTTTTGGTATCAATATGAATACTGATCATACGCTTGAAGAGGTGGGCAAACAGTTTGATGTAACCCGTGAACGAATCCGTCAAATTGAAGCAAAAGCATTAAGAAAGTTAAGACATCCATCCAGATCAGAGCAATTACGATGCTTTCTGGATGGTGAGTAGATAACGTACAAGGGCCCTTAGCTCAGTTGGTTAGAGCGTCCGACTCATAATCGGCAGGTCGTAGGTTCAAGTCCTACAGGGCCCACCATTAATAAAAAAAGGCTGCTTATGCAGCCTTTTGTATATTTGGGTTTTATCATTTAAGAAGGTGGTAGCGTGAGCAATAATTTTAGTTTTACATCAGAATCCGTTTCAGAAGGACA
>NQJG01000222.1 GCA_002256465.1 Methylococcaceae bacterium NSP1-1
GCAGAGCCGCCACCACCGCCACCACCACCGCCAAAGCCACCACCACCGCCGCCAAAGCCACCACCACCACCGCCAAAGCCACCACCACCGCCATCCAGTTGTCCTATAACTCTGACTTGCTGACTATAAACGCCTTGAAACCCTCCTACCATAATGACTACTTGAGGATCTCTGACATATTTAGCCAGTTCTTTTTCCATTACTCTAGCTAATTGTGAAGGAGTTTTTCCACTCGCCAATAAGTCCTCGGCTAACGGAATAGTGATTTTTCCATCCGGTCTAACAGTAGCCGTAGTCGATATATCCGGATTTCCCCACACAAAAATATTTACACTATCTCCAGGGCCAATAATGTAAGTATAATCTGAAGGAATTATAGCATCATCCTCTTGGTTTAACGGCGGGTAACCGCAACCTGAAGCTAGCAAGACAAGCATACAAAATGCCCATTTTATTTTCTTTAAAAACCTCACACCAATCCCCTCAGCCGTATATATTGCACATGTAGAGTAGAAACGCGATGTACGCGTGTATACTTGTTCAAAGTCTCCATAGAGTAATTCCTTCCGGAATCTTATTTCTATCCAGCTTGGCTTTTACATCAATTACTATACCTGTTTTATTTTCCAACAAGCTCCCTATATAAGACCAATCTTTATCCATAAAGTATTGGTGCGGAACAGCAAGCACGACTGCATGAGCGGGATGTAACTGACATTCGGCTGCTAGCACATCAATGTTATATTCTTTATGTATCTCATGTGCGTCGGACATAGGGTCAAACACTTGTACCTTGATGCCATAATCCTGTAATTCTTTAACTATATCGATGACACGCGTATTTCTTATGTCAGGGACGTTTTCTTTAAAAGTAAACCCCAAAATAGTCACTACACTTCCTTTAACGCATTTTCCGGCTTTAATAAGTTCTTTTATTGTTTGAGCAGCAATAAATTTACCCATACTATCATTTATACTGCGTCCTGATAGAATTACCTGCGGCGTATACCCTAACGTGGTTGCTTTATAAGTTAGATAATAAGGATCAACACCTATACAATGCCCACCGACCAATCCCGGATCAAAAGGCAAGAAATTCCATTTTGATGACGCAGCAGCCAGCACATCCTGAGTATCTATATTCATTTTATTAAAAATCAAGGCTAATTCATTCATTAATGAAATGTTTAAATCTCTTTGGGTATTTTCAATTACTTTTGCTGCTTCCGCTATTTTGATTGTAGCCGCTTTATGCACACCGGCGGCAACAACCGATCCATAAACAGCGGCCACAACTTCTAGTGTCTTTACTGTGTCACCAGAAACGACCTTAGTGATTGTTTTGAAAGTATGCACTTTATCACCTGGATTAATTCGTTCAGGTGAGTAACCGACATTAAAATCAGTGCCCCAGATAAGACCCGACTCCTCTTCAAGAACAGGAATGCACTCTTCCTCGGTCGCACCGGGATATACTGTAGATTCATAAACAACAATATCACCTTTTTTAAGCTGCTGCCCCACTGTTCTTGAGGCACTGATAACGGGCGACAAATCCGGTTGTTTGGCGTTATTGACTGGGGTTGGTACGGCAATAATATGAAAGTCGGCCCTCTTCAAATCGCCGGCATCACATGTAAATATTATATCTGCAGAAGCCAAATCTTTTGCTTCGACCTCGTTTGTCCGTTCGATGCCTTGTTTTAACTCATGTACTCGGATAGAGCTTATATCAAATCCGATCACTTGCTCTTTTTTTCCGAATTCTACCGCTACGGGTAGGCCGACGTAACCTAAACCAATAATCGAAATCTTTCTACCATGCCCATTCATCAAGCTATCCTGTAAAAATTTTTATACCATTCAACGAAATTACTAATACCTGCTTCCAATAACGTTCCGGGTTTATATCCTAAATCATTCTCTAAATCAGAAACATCCGCATAAGTGTCAGGAACATCTCCAGGCTGTAGGGGTAGTAAATTTTTTATCGCTTTCTTGCCTAAACACTTTTCCAATGTTTCAATAAACGCTAACAGATTAACAGGATTATTATTGCCTATATTGTATACCCGGTATGGAGCCAGGCTTGTGCCCGGATCAGGATTATCACTTGCCCAACAGGCATTAGCCTGCGCTGGTTTGTCAATAACCCTGATGACACCTTCGACAATATCATCTATATAAGTAAAATCCCTACGATGATTGCCGTAATTAAACACATCTATCGGTTTTCCATCAAGTATGTTTCGGGTAAACATAAATAGTGACATATCCGGTCTTCCCCAAGGCCCGTAAACAGTAAAAAAGCGCAAGCCAGTTGTCGGCAATTTATAAAGATGACTGTAGGTGTGCGCCATCAACTCATTGGCTTTTTTACTAGCCGCATATAGAGAAACAGGATGATCAACATTATCATGAATAGAAAACGGCATGTTGGTATTCGCTCCATAAACGGAACTTGAAGAGGCATATGCCAAATGCTCTACGGCATTATGCCTACATCCTTCTAGTATATTCATAAATCCAATAATATTGGAATCTATATAGGCATGGGGATTTGTTAATGAATACCTGACCCCAGCTTGAGCTGCCAGATGCATAACTCTTTGAAATTTTTCCCTGACAAAAAGCTCCTCAACTCCTA
>NQJG01000037.1 GCA_002256465.1 Methylococcaceae bacterium NSP1-1
AATATCAAAATACGGGTATCAGCCGACGGTTTCATGCCTTCTGCGAGCATGTTGAGCAAGTATTCATCAGCCGCATCCCAAGCGCGCAATAGCTCTAATGGACGTTTTGGAAGCCGATTCAACTCAAACACGCCCTGACCAACTCTTAACAGATTCTCTGTTTTAATAGACATTAAAAAAATCAAATTTGTAATTTATTTATGCGCGTGACATAAATTTTCCGGATTCGGTATTAATCTTAATCAACTCGTCAGTCTCCAGATATTCAGGAACCTGAACCTCTATCCCCGTAATCAATCGAGCCGTTTTAGTGCGTCCTGATGCTGTAGCGCCCTTAATTGCGGGGGCTGTTTCTACAATTGGCAACACAACTGAACTTGGCAGTTCAATACCCAACACTGCATCATCTATTAATAAGGCAACAATCCCTTCCAGACCTTCAGTCAAATAGCCAATTTGATCTTCCAGATCTTCACGACTCAAACTGTACTGGGTATAATCATCCATATTCATAAAAATATAATTATCCCCATCAATATAAGAAAACTGCACCTTTGCTCTTACCAGATCAGCATCCTTAAAGAAATCATCTCCTTTCAACGACTCATCCAGTTTTTGCCCTGTCTTGAGGTTAGTAAAACGAATTTTATATAATGTCGATGCACCTCGCGATGAAGGGCTTTTTGCATCGACTTGCTTAACCACATGAGGTACGTTATTAATTTCGACTACCATTCCTCGTTTTAAATCACTAGCCTTTGCCACACAACTCTCCTCAAGATTACAAATTCTCCTGTCAGACTACTGACAGTAATGATTTACATTGAAATACGGTTAAAACCTGCCGATTTACAATATCATTATAACGTAGAATGACTATTGAAAGCCGCCCAAGGAACTTATCAATTCAAGCATCGACATTTCCCTCTTGATATATAGTCATGTTAAGGCGTGGAATTTACCAGCGTTGAACATGTCAAAATGCGGACCAAACTAAAAACCATAAGGGTCACAGGATTTTGTTAATCAAACACCATCTCAGCGATTATAATTACATAATATAAACTTTAATATCTGCAAGGGGAAAGCCATGAACACCAGCTTAAAATTTTTGACCAGTATCACATTTATTACATTGGCGGCATGTTCGGCTCAAGAGGTTAAGCAAAATTTAACAAACAACTCAGCTACAGATAAAAAACCACCCACAATGGCCAATGAAGCCGAATCAATGTCCGGCCTGAATCCACCAATGACTATCATGAAAGGCGAAAAAAAATTAAACCTGGTCAGAATAATGGATGGTGGAATCTGTAAAAATGACTTTCAAGGAGCAAAAGGCGCTTTTCTTCTTTATGCCGATTTAAATGATATAGAACGTATCAAACGTGAAAAAGGAACCGCTATTTTTAGGGATTTCGAAACTAAAATCCAGGATATTTCCGGCGGGGTTTTACAGGAAGCAATTGATAAAACGAATCTATCAGAAGATCCTTTTGCACTGGGCGAAGATGAGGCACAACAAAAATTGGCTAATAAATTAGTCAATAATTTCCGTAACGCTGCCACTGATGCCATTGATACTTTTCAAAAAGAAACAACGTTAACGATTGATATCACTGCTTTCCCTCCTTCTCTTGTTTTTTATCAAAAAGGCTGTGAAACAACTCACGTTGATCTGGAAAGTACCGATTCGAAAAAGCGGCAAAATACCTATTCAGGCTAAGCATCCTGCAATCGAATCGCCATCACATCACATTTTGCATAATGTAAAACACTGTTTGCAGTTGATCCCAATAATAAGGCCAGACCATGCCGTCCATGTGACCCAACAACAATCAAATCAACCTGTTCCTGCTCAGCAATATGAATAATTTCCTGTTTAGGTACGCCCCAAAGCATCCAGCGATTGGCCAAGTCAACATTCAGTTGATCGCCAAGTTGCATGAGCTTGGCCTTTTCCGCTTCAAGCAATTCATCTGATGAATCTTGATCCAACGGAATCACAGTGCCATAGTTTGTATCCGGCATGGGAATGTTATCCAATACATGAATAATGCTCAATTTAGCCTGATATCTATATGCCAGAGATCTGGCTTTTTCTGCGACATAAACCCCTTGTTCAGAATAATCTACTGCAAGTAAAATGTGCTGATAATCTTTCATTAGTTTGCGCCTAATTTATTAGGGTGTAAGAAGATTTTTACAAATAGATGAGAAAAACCTTCAAATAAATGGTTTGTTATAGGGGTGCTAATATTTTTATTATACGCATTCGTAACCACACACAGTAATATTTCCGGAACCCCATAAAAATAATCCCCCATGCAACCTTCTTTCATCCATTTAAGGCTTCATACCGAATTCTCCCTGATAGACGGTATCGTTAAAATCAAACCGCTCGTTAAGCGGTTGTCTGAATTATCTATGCCAGCGATTGCCGTTACCGATCACGCCAATCTGTTTTCTCTGGTCAAATTTTATAAAGCGGCGATGGGACAAGGCATTAAGCCAATAGCGGGCACTGATGTATTGATTTTTAATCCTGAAGAACCTGCTACACCCTATCGATTAACCTTGCTAGTCAATAATCACACCGGTTACATCACGTTGACCGAATTGATTTCAAGAGCTTATCAGGAAGGTCAGCATCAGGGTGTGCCTATGCTTAGGCAAGAGTGGATAGAAGACAATCATAGGGGTTTGATTGCGTTGTCTGGTGCGATGAGCGGAGATATAGGCAAGGCCTTATTAGCAGAAAACCATGAAGAAGCTAAACGATTGGCTGAGCAATGGAGCGCATTGTTTGGGCAAAGCTTTTATCTGGAATTACAGCGTATCGGTAAACCCGATGAAGAACGTTATATTGCCGCTGCAGTTGAGTTGGCATTAGCAACGGGCTTACCTGTGGTTGCTACCAATGATGTACGTTTTATTCATCAAAAGGATTTTGCTGCCCATGAAGTACGCGTATGTATTAATCAAGGTCGAGTATTGGATGATACACGTCGACCCAAAGATTACACTGAACAACAGTATTTACGAAGTACCGAAGAAATGCAGGCGTTGTTTGCCGATATTCCCGAAGCGTTGGAAAACACCGTGGAAATTGCCAAACGCTGCAATTTAAAGCTGACTCTGGGAGAAAACTTTCTGCCGGATTTTCCCGTGCCTGCAGGAATGACGTTGGGTGAGCTGATGGCTAATGAATCCAAAAAAGGCTTGGAAGAACGGTTACAACAATATCCTGCAGTCGGTAAAGGCAAGGATGAGGAAAATCGTAAAGTTTACTATGAGCGTTTGGACACTGAATTAAAGGTAATAACCGAAATGGGGTTCCCCGGTTATTTCATGATTGTTGCTGATTTTATTCAGTGGGCAAAAAACGAACATATACCAGTCGGCCCGGGGCGCGGATCAGGTGCGGGCTCCTTGGTCGCTTATGCGCTTAAAATCACAGACTTGGACCCCATTGAATTTGATTTACTGTTCGAACGTTTTTTGAATCCTGAACGGGTCTCCATGCCCGACTTTGATATTGACTTTTGCATGGATAGACGTGATGAAGTGATCGATTACGTCGCGCGTCATTATGGCCGTGATCATGTTGCACAGATTATCACCTATGGATCGATGGCGGCCAAGGCGGTTATACGCGATGTAGGACGGGTATTGGGCTTTGCTTACGGCTTTGTAGATCGATTAGCCAAGCTGATTCCTTTTGAAATCGGTATGACGTTAACCAAAGCGTTAAAAGACAGTCCGGAACTTAAACAGCTCTATGACACCGAAGAAGAAGTCAAGACGCTGATTGACATGGCGCTTTCTTTGGAAGGAACTGCCAGAAATGCCGGTAAACACGCGGGTGGCGTGGTTATATCACCGACCAAATTGACGGATTTTACACCACTGTATTGTGAACAAGGCGGTGGTAACCTGGTAACCCAATTTGACAAGGATGACGTAGAAGCTGTAGGTCTGGTCAAGTTCGACTTTTTAGGACTGCGTACGCTGACTATTATTGATTGGGCGCTACAAACCATTAATCATAAAAAACAGCAGACAGGTGAAACGCTGGTTGATATTACTACTATCCCCAGAGATGATGCCGCTTCCTACGCCTTGTTAAAAAACGGTCAGACCACAGCTGTATTCCAGCTGGAATCCAGAGGCATGAAAGAGCTAATTAAAAAACTTAAACCCGACTGCTTTGACGATATTATCGCGCTGGTGGCACTGTTTCGTCCGGGTCCTTTGGAATCGGGCATGGTCGATGACTACATCAATGTTAAACATGGTGCGAAAGCCGAATACGCACACCCATTACTGGAGCCCATCCTCCAACCGACCAATGGCGTTATTTTGTATCAGGAACAAGTGATGCAAATTGCGCGGGAATTGGCCCATTACACCTTAGGTGGGGCCGATATGCTAAGGAGGGCCATGGGCAAAAAGAAGCCGGAAGAAATGGCGAAAGAACGGGAAAAGTTCACCAGTGGCGCAATTGCAAATCAAATCGATGAATCCATAGCAACTTATGTTTTCGATTTAATGGAAAAATTCGCCGGCTATGGATTTAACAAGTCCCATTCCGCAGCCTATGCATTGGTCGCATACCAAACTGCCTGGCTAAAAGCTCATTACCCGGCTGCTTTTATGGCGGCGGTACTATCTTCTGACATGGATAACACCGATAAGGTGGTGATATTGATAGAAGAATGCAGACAGATGAAGCAGGTCATTCTACCGCCAACTATCAATGTGTCCACTTATCGTTTTACCGTTAATGACGATAATCATATTGTTTATGGTTTAGGCGCAATCAAGGGCGTGGGGCAGTCAGCGATTGAAGACATGCTTATAGAGCGAAACGATAATGGCAGGTTTTCAGGTTTATATGATTTATGCAAACGGGTCGATTTACGCAAATTTAACCGGCGAGTACTGGAAGCGTTAATTCGCGCAGGGGCTTTTGATGAATTTGATGTAAATCGAGCCAGTCATATGGCGGAATTATCCACCGCTTTAAAAGTGGCCGAGCAGCACGGCAAAATGGCCCAAACGGGACAGAATGATCTGTTCTCATTCCCAAGCTCCAGCTCGGAAGCGGTCAATAGCGATGGTGATGTGGTAGATAAAGACGCTTATTCTACAGCGGTTGAGCCTTGGTCGGACAATGAACGCTTAGCTGCGGAAAAATTAACCCTGGGTTTGTTTTTGACGGGACATCCGATAGATCAATATGAACCGGAATTAAAACACTTTACCCATGGAAAAATAGCGTCTTTGCAGGTGTCACGAGGCAACATGGAAGCGCGTGTTGCCGGCCTTGTGGTAGAAGTACGCACTCGTCAAACCAGGCAAGGGAAAACCATGGGGTTTGCTACCATAGATGACAAATCCGGCAGACTTGAGTGTGCCGCTTTTGGTGAAGTCTATGAGAAATATCGGGGGATTTTTACTCGTGATAGCCTCTTAATCGCCGAGGGAGCTTTGGCTATTGATAATTTTTCAGGAGCTTTACGCTTAACGGTAGAGAAGTTATACGATATAGAACAAGCGAGAGAAAGTTTTTCCAGGGGTATTAAATTAAACTGGACTATGACGGAAAATAAGCCGGAATCCATTAATTACATCGAAAGGTTGGCTAAAGTTCTCAGTCCTTTTAAAGGTGGCAGTTGTCCGGTAACTATCAACTATATGTCAAAATATGCACAAGCCGTCGTTCAGCTTGGTGATGAATGGCGCGTACATCCAACTGACGATCTGATTTCGCGCTTGAAATCACTGTTCGGGTCAGCAGCCGTAGAAATTAGATATCGATAAGGTTCAAGGTTCAAAACTAAAGGAATTTAGCCTTCTGAACATTGAACCTCGAACCTTGATAACTATTCTTCAACTACTTTTGGTGCAGGTTCAGTAAATGATGCTTGCGGTTCTGGAGCAACTGAAGCCTGAGGCTCAGAACGCTCAGTTTTTTCTACTCTTTCAGCAAAATCACTGTCATAAGACCGGGATTGTCTCGAGCGAGCTTCGCCTGTTATTCCTGTTGTGGCTTCTCTGGCATCACCACTGTTTGAATCTCCCTCCACATCTGTTTTTTTGTAGTTGGGATTGCGTGGTCTTCTGCGGTTTGGACCTCTTCTACTGGTATTTTTTCTAGCAGTTTGCTTAGTTTCCTCTTCAATCGAAGCAGAAACTTCAGGCGTCAGCATTGTAGCTTCAGTTATTGGTATTTCATTAGCAATCACAGAATCGCTTTTAATAAGTTCAACACTCTCATCTACGGCATTATTGACTGGCGCAAGATTACGTCTTACGTTCCGCCCCGGCCCCCTGATATTACGATTAGTTCTGGGTTCTTTATTTTGTTCCTGTTTTATATCTTGCTCTTGTGGGGCACGATTTGGACGTGGTTCCTGATTCTTTTGACCTTGACTTCTACCGCGCCTGTTACTTCGACCCCTGCTCGACTGGCTTTCGTCAGCTGATCTCGCTTTTTCAACAACAGTTGAGGAAGGTGGTACTTTGACTTCAGGCTCAATACTTGGACCTACAAGTTTATGCCAGAAGCGTTTAATCAAGCTGGCGGCTTCATTTTTGGTTTGCACGGGCGCAGGTGTTTCGTGCATAAATTCCTTGACTGCCGCTTTTTCAATTTTCGGTTTTATTTGTTGTGCAAACTCCGGAATGGCAATGTCTTCCGCTTTTATTTGTAAGTAACTGGGTTTTTCTTCGATTGAATCTTTTTCCTTGATACGCTCAATGTCATATGCTGGTGTTTCGAGATGCTTGCTAGGCAAAATGATAATACCAACCTTCAGCCTGGCTTCAATTTGTTCAATAGCATGGCGCTTTTCATTCAACAGAAAAGTCGCACACTCAATAGGCAAATGGGCAATGACTTTTTCCGTGCCTTTTTTCATGGCTTCTTCTTCAAGAATCCTCAATACTGAAAGTGCGACCGATTCGACATTACGAATCGTACCTTGACCTTTACAGCGTGGACAAGGCAATTGCGTAGAATCGCCCAGAGACGGACGCATTCTTTGTCTGCAGCAGGCCGAAACGAGAGATGCGACTGGTTTGAATGCGGGCCCTATCAATTTTAAGCGCATCACGCAGATGATTTTCAACAGTACGTTGATTCTTATTAGACAACATATCAATGAAATCGATAACAAACAAACCGCCCAAATCACGCAATCTGAGTTGACGAGCAATTTCATCGGCCGCTTCCAGGTTAGTATTCAGTGCGGTCTCTTCAATGTCACTGCCTTTTGTAGCACGTGCAGAGTTGATGTCAATTGAAGTTAATGCTTCGGTATGGTCGATAACTAATGAACCACCTGAAGGCAAAGAAACTTCACGACAATAAGCGACTTCAATTTGAGATTCAATCTGATAACGGCTAAATAAAGGTACGGCATCCTGATACAGTTTCGCCTTAGGTAAAAAATGCGGCATAACCTCCTTAAGGAAGTCTTGTACCAGCCTGAATGAGTCTTCATTATCGATTAAAATCTCATCAATATTGCCGCGTAAATGATCACGTAAGGCTCTGATGATAACGTTGCTTTCCTGAAACACCAGAAAGGGTGCTTTCTGCTCATTGGACGACCGTTCGATGGCTTCCCACAGTTGTAGCAGATAATTTAAATCCCATTGCAGTTCCTCGGCGTTTTTGCCACAACCAGCCGTTCTGACGATCAAGCCCATGCTTTCAGGAATATCAAGAGACGCCATCACTTCACGCAAATCACTGCGGGTTTCGCCCTCTATGCGGCGTGATATCCCACCCGCCTTGGGATTATTAGGCATTAACACCAGATATGTACCAGCCAGGCTAATATAGGTAGTTAGAGCAGCGCCTTTATTTCCGCGTTCTTCTTTTTCAATTTGAACGAGGATTTCCTGACCTTCCTTAATCATATCTTTTATAGCTGGTCGACGACCTTCTGTTTCGGCGCCGTCCTGAGCTTGCCGGTAGAGCGGGGAAATTTCCTTAAAAGGCAAAAAGCCGTGTTTTTCAGCGCCATAATTTATAAACGCCGCTTCCAGGCTGGGTTCTACGCGGGTGATAATACCTTTGTAAATATTGGATTTTTTTTGTTCTTTTGAAGGGACTTCTATGTCAAAATCATATAGTTTTTGACCGTCTACCAAAGCGACTCGCAGTTCTTCTGCCTGCGTAGCATTGATAAGCATTCTTTTCATTCAATTATCCTTGTTGTTTCCTGCTCCATTGTCAGATTTTACTGAATCAGACTGGTTTTGGTCATCACATCATGTTATACACCAATACAAACACGAAGCATTATGTCTAACCAATAACACAATCAGCTTAGTTTTTTACGGTCTTATGTTCCGTCATCTGCGCATTTTTGTCGTTATTTTACACTTCAACAGGAGAAGTTACATAGTGGGCGCGGACAGATACTAAGTTAATATTTATTTCAGTCTTTGGTGGTAAATTCTGTTTTAAACAGGTGTTAAAAATCGTGCGTCTAGGGTCGAACGATGAACCCGAAAATCTTATAATGAAGAGTTAATTACGTAATAATTGTTGTTTTAATCTTCATTAAGTCGCTCCACGCCGGATTTCTTTGTTGAAATCCGCAGAGCATATAGTATGTTTTTTTATAAAAACTTGCTTAATATAACAACCTTATCGTCGCACATCAATTTTAAAGAATCAATCATCACCAGATACTGGTATTATTTGCACTATGAGCATAGAAGAAAGCACGTTACCCCAAGTTGTCTACGTCGAAATTACTGAAGACAATAGCGACCAACGATTGGACAATTTTTTAATTACCCGTTTAAAAGGGGTACCTAAAAGCCATATTTACCGGATTGTAAGAAAAGGCGAAGTAAGAGTTAATAAAGGTCGCGTAGATGTCAAATACCGCCTGGTTACAGGTGATATAGTCAGAATTCCTCCGATCAGGGTGGCCGAACGTAGCGAAGAATCATATGTTCCACAGGGATTGCAAGCGGCATTGCAACAAGGCATTTTATTTGAAGATGAAGGTTTCTTGATCGTGAACAAACCGGCCGGTTTTGCTGTGCATGGTGGCAGCGGTGTGAGTTCCGGTATTATCGAAGGGCTCCGCCTGATAAGACCCGAAGCGCATTTTTTAGAGCTAGTGCATCGACTCGATAAAGATACCTCCGGTTGTCTGTTAATAGCAAAAAAACGCAGTGCCTTGCGTAAATTACAAGAACTTTTTCGGAATAGCCAGATTCAAAAGACCTATCAGGCCTTGCTTTCAGGGCAGTGGATTAGAAAAAAGCTGTTAGTAACCGCGCCCTTGTTAAAAAACATCAGCAAAGGCGGTGAACGCGTGGTGGTCATCAGTCAGTCCGGCAAAGCCGCTGAAACACTATTCACACGCTTGAAATTATTCCGTAATGCAACTTTGGTTGAAGCCTCTCCAAAAACCGGGCGTACTCATCAAATACGCGTTCATGCTGCCAGTTTGGGCCATCCTATCGTCGGCGATGAACGTTATGGCGTAGACGATGTCAATAAGGTATTTAAAAACAAAGGCTATAAACGTATGTTTCTCCATGCAAACACATTAAAATTTCAGCACCCTGTTACCGGTATACTAATGAACATTTCAGCCCCCTTACCCTCACAACTGGAAAATTTGTTAAAACATGAAGAACAGATTTGATTTGATTATTTTTGATTGGGACGGCACCTTGATCAATTCAATCGATTGGATTACGAGTTGCTTGCAACATGCAGCAGTACAGCATGATTGTGCCATTCCTGAGTCTCAAGCGGCAAAGGATGTAATAGGCTTAAGCATTAATAAGGCAATGCAAACCTTATTTCCTGAAGTGGACGAGCAAACGCAGAAGCAATTGGTTGCCTGTTACAGCCAGAAATATTTTTCTAAACAAATCAGCAGAGATGATTTATTTCCAGGCGTTTATGAGATGTTAGTGCAACTGAATGAGGCAGGCTATCAACTCGCTGTTGCTACGGGAAAAACCAGAGCCGGTCTACAAGAAGCATTACAGGCTACAGGAACAGAAGAACTGTTTTGTATTACCCGCTGTGCTGACGAAACAGCATCCAAGCCTGATCCGAGAATGTTACGCGAAATTATTCAGCATACCAATACCGCAAAGGAGCGAACATTAATGGTGGGCGATTCCATACATGACTTGCAAATGGCGCTCAATGCCCATATTCCTGTTATTGCTGTGTCATGTGGCGCACACTCAGAAGAATACTTACAGCAATACAATCCGTTACTTTGTTTACAACAGCCAACTGAATTACTGAATATTATTTAAGGTAAAAAAATCATGGAAAATCAACAAGACAATCCCATTAAAACAGAGGCTTCTCGCGAATCGGGTTGGGAACGTGAAGTCATTGAAAAACTGGCTTTAGCTGCTGTAACAGAACAAACAAGAGCAAGACGTTGGAGCGTTTTTTTCAAGTCATTAATGTTTGCATACTTGATTGCCATCTTTGGCGTA
>NQJG01000223.1 GCA_002256465.1 Methylococcaceae bacterium NSP1-1
ATGATTACCACAGCGCAAGTCAACGAAATCGCGGCAAAAATCGACACACTGGGTGTTGATGAAGCGACTGTTTCGGAACTCAGGCAGGACTATCATCCTATCCATTTTACGTACTGTATGGATGACGATCTGCCCAATAACACGCCGGTTATTGAGCATGAAGGCTTCAATCTTTACCTGATTGACGGCCGGGAACACTGTCTGTGCCTGACCAATGATTATGATGTTGCAACGGGTATTGTCGTTGCAGAAATCATTGCGGACTGAACGGAACAGCGCATGACCGGCCGTGAAAGCCCTGTGAGCGTTCCTGTTGCGGATTGCAGCTTTTGTCCCTTCCGGGGCAAAACCCTGTTAATGGGGAGGTGTATGCCCGGTGATACCTGTGTGCTGGTTGAAAGCGGACGGCAGATTGATCGTTTTTTTCGCATTAATCCTGCTTATGCCGAGCAATACCTGCACGATGTTTTTTGGGAAAGACGCGCCATTGCCGTTCGCTATGCCCCACAGAAGGCGTTGACCGAGCTGATTCATGATGAAGATGAGGTGGTTAGGCGTGCGGTCGCGTATCGCCTACCCCAATCTCAGCTGAATCAACTGATTGATGATCCTGACCGGGAAGTGCGGATGACGGTTGCTGATCGCATTGCCCCCGAGCAACTGGAAAAACTGGCGAATGACCCGGATTACATTGTCCGGTTAACCGTTGCCCGGCGATTGCCGGCCGGGCGCCTGTTTCGTCTTATTCGTGACCCGGATTTGCAAGTCAGGAAAGTGGTTGCTGAACGCTTGCCCGAAGTCAGCCTGGGGTTAATGGCGCATGACGATGCGCCGGAAGTCAGGCGCATCCTCGCTGAACGCATGAGTCCTGATGACGCCGTGATGTTATTAAATGACCGCGATTGGGTGGTGCGCTATACCGCTGTTCAGCGCGTGGCGCCTGAGGCATTACTCTGCCTGCTTGATGATCCCGAACCTGATGTCAGGGCGGCGGTGCGGGAACGATTAACTAGCCATTCCCAGCAAGCAGATGGGAATGAGAAACCGGAAGCATAATTATGGCTGATCAACCTTTTCACCTGGATGGACAACAGCTTGCGAAAATCTGCAAGCAAACAGTGCCCGGCCAGGATGATGAATTATTACTCGCCACACTGCAAGCGCTCAACCCCGATTACCCGATTCGTTTAGCCAGAAAAGGCGACGAATGGTATCGTCTGGGTGGTATTGTTGATATGGAGGGTAACCGGATTGCCAGCAATCTGATTGAATGGACAGAAAGAACCTATATTGAATGCGGTAAAAATCTGCAAACCCTAATTGACCACGCACGGGATCAAAAGCTGATTGCCACGCGGCAGACGGGCAACACCCTGCATTTTGTCGTGCAAACAGGCAGTAAAGCGGAAGAATTCGTGCAGATCGATATAGACAAAACCCATGAAATGTCGGATCGCTTACTGGTCAATAAACACAATCCGCCTGAGGATCTGGAAGAATTTATTGATCCACTGGACCCGGAATGTATAGAAACATTCTTTATTGGAACCTCACGTTATTCTTATCGACGTAAAACTGACGTGGCGATTTTCATGGAAGAAATCAATAAATACCATATCGAAGAACATCCGGTACAACGTTTTATGGATGACTGGAACCGAAGCAGCGCCCTGCAAAAAGCCGTACTTTCCGACGACTGGATTGTCCGGCCTTTCCGGCATACCGGGCGTTTCGGGGAACAAATTATCAACGTTGAAATCGTCAATACCCAGCAAAAAAACGTGCCGCAACTAGACGATATTCAAGGCAAAAAAGGCGTCTCGCTGCACAACCTGTTAACCCGCTTTGACCGCCAGGCCGGCTATCCCTTTGCCTGGTTCTTTTACATGGTCAAAGGCAAGCTGGTCTCAACCCATAGCGGGTTAACGGTTTTCAAGGATATAAGCGGCGATTTTTCTTATTTACCCGAAAGAGATGTCGCGGTGCTTAAGGATTGGGTCAGTACGCCTTATAGCGTGTAGGAATAACTCTGGATTTTCATAACTGCTTTGCAAGGCAAGGCACTCATTTACACAATAGGAGTCAACACTATGTCAATTGCACAAATAAAAGCATTTTCTGAAATGGCAAAAACAGATCCTGAATTAAAAGAAAAACTGTTAGCCGTACAAAAGATCAGGGAACTGATTGCCCTGGGCAAGGAATATAACTTTGAACTGGATGAAGTCGAACTGTATCCACCCAATGAACCCCAATTTGTCGAAGAACAACTTTCTGAAAAAATGGCCAAGGCCTTGCTGAGAGTTTAATTTACTGTATGGCGGTTTCGCATCACGACTGCATGGATGCAGGAGATAAAGCAACGCATCCGATCAGTTGCCGAGCAAACCGCCCCTTATCACTTTCTATGCTGTTGCTATACGGCTTTTATCACGGAAGCAGATAAAAAACGCTGCCTTCATAGTAAATAGTCCGTATCAAGTGTTATGGGATACGGAACATCGGGGTCGCGAAATCGCCTATTACGCAAGCTACATAGGGGCTTTCTAAATGACTATTACATGTGTTCCATGTCTGTATAAATGAGTTTTCTCTTGGTCTCTTTGCAACGTCAATAAAGCTCCAATATTTAGCTCGCTTGTTATATCCATCCCCCGCATTGTAAGCTTTCCTACAAAACAAACCCTAACAAAAGCCAATAAATTCAACACAATAAACTATGGCACAACGTTTGCATATACTAAATAAACACAGCCATTTTGGTATAAGCGACCATGAAAACAACAAAAGACATTGCCGAACTGCTGGACGAACCGGCTTGCGAGCATAACAAGAAGGAAAAATCCGGTTGTGCCAAGCCCAAGCCGGGGGCTTCTGCGGGCGGTTGTGCTTTTGACGGCGCGCAGATTGCCTTGTTGCCGATTGCCGATGTTGCGCATATCGTCCACGGGCCTATTGCCTGCGCAGGCAGTTCCTGGGATAACCGGGGTACGCGGTCTTCCGGGGCGGATTTATACCGCATCGGCATGACCACCGATTTGACCGAACAGGACATTATTATGGGACGCGCGGAAAAGCGCCTGTTCCATGCCATCAAA
>NQJG01000327.1 GCA_002256465.1 Methylococcaceae bacterium NSP1-1
CGCGTGATACATCATGCACATGCCTTCAGGTACCCGCTGGCTGACCACTGCACGCGCCACCAAAGCCCCGTTGACATTGAAGGATTCTATCCAGTCATTGTCTTTAATGCCGACTTTTGCCGCATCGATTTCACTCATCCAGACTATCGGCCCGCCACGCGACAAGGTCAGCATCAACAGGTTGTCGGTGTAGGTGCTGTGTATGCCCCATTTCTGGTGCGGGGTAATGAAATTCAACACCAGTTCGTCATTACCGTTGGATTTTTTATTTAAAATCGGCTCGATGGAACGAGTATCAACGGGAGGTTTATAGACGCACAAAGTCTCGCCAAACGCCCGCATCCAGCTGTGATCCTGATAAAACTGCTGACGGCCGGTCAATGTGCGCCAGGGTATACGCTCGTGGACATTGGTATAACACGCGTTGTAGCAGACATGTTCGGATTCAAGACCGCTCCAGGTCGGCGAGGAAATAATCTTGCGCGGTTGCGCCTGTATATCATAAAAGCGGATTTTGTCATCTTCGCGAGGCAAGGCCAGATGCGTATGATCGCGTCCGGTAACTTTACTCAAGGCTCCCCAGGCTTTAACAGCAACATGACCATTGGTTTAACTCACCGAGGAATTTAACCTCAGTCTCTGTATTCCAGGCTATACCCTTGCCCCCGTTACCGATTTTACTCATCAACGGCCCTAGCGCAGTAAACATTTTGTAGGTATTAGGGTAATCACGTTCCACCACCACCAAATTTGGCATGGTTTTCCCTGGTATCGGTTCACATTGTTTCTTTTTCCAATCCTTGACATCCAGTGCCTGCGCCAGTTCTCCGGGCGTATCATGCAGTGTCGGTACGGCGACAATATCTTTCTCTAAGCCTAAGCCTTTATAGATATCCCAGTCAGAACGGGATTCCCATGCCGGATCAACCGCTTTCGATAGCGGATGGATGAATGGGTGCATATCCGAAGTATTGAGATCATTTTTCTCATACCAGGTCGCTGTTGGCAAGACGATGTCGGAATATAGGCAAGTTGTGGACATACGAAAATCCAACGTCACCAGCAAATCGAGTTTGCCTTCGGCCGCATTTTCGTGCCAAACCACCTCGGACGGTTTATCGCCACCTTCCGCACCCAGATCTTTACCTTGCACGCCATGTTGGGTACCTAGCAAATACTTGAGAAAATATTCATGCCCTTTGCCGGATGAACCCAGTAAATTCGAACGCCAGACAAACAGGTTCCGTGGAAAGTTTTGCGGATTGTCGGGATCTTCACAGGACATTTTTAGTTTGCCGCTTTTAAGTGCTTTCACCACATATTCAATTGGGTCTTTTTTAGCTTTTTCCGCCTCTTTAACCACTTGCAAAGGATTGGTTTGCAATTGAGGTGCAGAAGGCAACCAGCCCATGCGTTCGGCCCGGACGTTATAATCAATCAAACTACCTTGCCAATCCGCAGGATCGGCAGTCGGTGACAGAATCTCGTTGACTTTAAGTTTCTCGTAACGCCATTGGCTGGTGTGGTTATAAAAAAATGATGTGCTGTTCATTTGCCGGGGCGGGCGTTGTTCATTTGCCGGGGCGGGCGTTTCCAGTCCAGGGCGAATGCCAGCGGCAACCAACCGGTTTGCGGGCGCAGTTTCTCCTGTCCGACATAATGTGCCCAACCGCCGCCTGACTGGCCAATGCAGCCGCACATCATCAGCATATTGATGATGCCCCGGTAATTCATATCCATGTGATACCAGTGGTTAATGCCCGCACCTAAAATCACCATGGATCGGCCCCGGGTCTTCTCGGCGTTAACCGCAAACTCACGCGCTACGGCAATGACATTTTTCCGTGTGACGCCGGTGATTTTTTCTTGCCATGCCGGTGTATAAGGCACATCCTCATCATAAGAACTCGCCACGTTAGCACCGCCCAGGCCTCGATCGATACCGTAATTGGCAACCAGCAAATCAAATACTGTGGTTGCGAATACTTCCGATCCATCGGCCAGGGTAATTTTTTTGACGGGAACATTGCGCCGTTGAATCGTATCATGGGTGGAATGCGTAAAATGCGGATGTTCAGAGCCACCAAAATAAGGAAAGCCCACGCTGGCAACCTCGTCTTTGGTCTCTAGCAAACTTAAACGTAAATGCACCGCTTGGCCATCTGCGGTTTTTTGTTCAATGTTCCATTGACCGCTCTCGCCCCAACGAAAACCCACAGAACCGCAAGGAGGCACAATGTGGCCATTAAGTTCGTCGTAAGCGACTGTTTTCCAATCGGGATTATTGTCCTGACCCAGTTGACCCATGAAATCGGATGCCCT